>JAFQDI010000259.1 GCA_017416055.1 Lachnospiraceae bacterium | reverse complement strand
GAGCGTATCCAGATTTTCGAGGGTACTGTTCTGAAGAGACAGGGAACCGGTTCCAGAGAGACCTTTACCGTTAGAAAGTTCTCCAATGGTGTTGGTGTAGAGAAGACCTGGCCTGTTCATTCTCCCTTTGTAGAGAAGGTTGAGATTGTACGTTTCGGTAAGGTTAGAAGAGCTAAGCTGAACTACCTGAGAGACCGTGTTGGTAAGAAGGCTAAGGTTAAAGAGCTGGTTCGCTAATGAATTGCGCGAGAAGGTGCGGGTACTGAAGATTGCAGTGCCCGCGTTTTTTCGATTTTGGGGGAAACAGGATGGAAATGTATGGAAAACAGCAGACGGAGAGCGGACATGAGGGGCTGAGAAATTTTGTCCGTTGGATTGTAGATATTATGTTGGTCATCATTCTGGCGGTGATGGCGATCCGATTTTACGGGGACCGCACGACGATTGTCGGCAGTTCGATGAATCCGGTATTGGAGTCGAATGATGTTGTATTGCTGGATAAATTGTGTTATACTTTTTCTGAACCTGAGCGTTTTGATGTGATTTGTTTTACCGTAGAACAGGAAGGGAAATCCGGTACCTACGTGAAGCGGATTATCGGACTGCCCGGTGAGACGGTTCAGATCACGGGAGGACTGGTGCTGATCAACGGCGAATGTCCGGACCCGGAGAATGTCTTGTACCAGGCAGCGGTCAGCGGGATGGCATCGGAGCCGATCACGCTGGGTGCAGGCGAATATTTTGTGTTGGGAGACAATCGGGCAGGCAGTGAAGACAGCCGTTTTTCTAACGTGGGCAATGTGAATTTTTCACAGATCACAGGCCGGCTGTGGCTGATCTATTCCCCGTTTTTGCGGATGGGTCTGATAAAATAAATGGACTTGTTTAGACTGTGTTCGCAGGACTATGATTTGTCCGACAAAGTGAGGTAATTATGCAATTTCAATGGTACCCCGGCCACATGACGAAGGCCAAGCGGGCGATGCAGGAAGATATTAAATTGGTGGATCTGGTAATTGAGCTGGTGGATGCGAGAGTGCCGCTTGCCAGCCGGAACCCCGATATTGACGAGCTGGGACGGAACAAAGCCCGGCTTGTTGTGATGAATAAAGCCGATCTGGCTGATGAGCAGCAGAACCGCCATTGGCAGGAGTGGTTCAAAGCAAAGGGATGCTTTGTGGTGATGATGGATTCCCGTTCCAATGCAGGGAAGGGCGCGGTACAGAAGGTGATTGCGGATGCCTGTAAGGAGAAAACGGAGCGTGACCGCCGCAGAGGAATTATGAATCGTCCTGTGCGTGCGATGGTTGTGGGTATTCCGAATGTCGGTAAGTCCACATTTATCAATTCCATCGCCGGAAAGGCGTGTGCGAAGACCGGAAACAAACCCGGTGTCACTAGAGGAAATCAGTGGATCCGCCTGAATAAGCAGGTGGAGCTTTTGGACACGCCCGGTATTCTGTGGCCGAAGTTTGAGGATCAGACCGTGGGCTTGAAGCTGGCGATGATCGGTTCCATCAAGGACGACATCATCAACTCCACAGAACTGGCACTGGAGATCATCAACTTTTTGCTGGAGTATTATCCCGGTGCGATTGAGAAGCGCTACGGGGTGTCAGATCTTCCGGAGAGTGTTTCGGTGATTGAGGATGAGGCGGCAGATGAAAAGAAGGCGTTGGCGGCGGAGATCCTTGGGCTGATGGCGAAGGCGAGAGGGTGCTTGAAGCAGGGCGGAGAGTTTGATCTGGATCGGATGGCCCTGTTGTTGGTCGATGATTTCAGAAGCGGACGTTTGGGCCGGTTGACGCTGGAGTGGATTGACTGAAACCGGTTCGGATAGAGGAAGATAAGCATACACAGATAGGGGAATACAGATGGAAAATCAGAAAAAAACATCCGTAAAAGACAAAATCAAATCAATCGTAGAGTGGCTGATCTATTTTTTGATCATTTTTGTGGTGGCGTATCTGTTGCTGAATTTTATTGCACAGAGAACGCTGGTGGACGGTTCCTCCATGTCTCCCACCCTTCACAACAAAGACAGTGTGATCGTGGATAAATTGAGCTATCGGTTTTCTGATCCGGAGCGTTTTGACATCGTGGTATTCCGATATCTTCCGAAGGATGATACATATTATATCAAACGAATCATCGGTCTGCCCGGTGAGACAGTGCAGATCATTGACGGATATGTTTACATCAACGGCGAATTGCTGGAATCAGATATTTATGGCAGTGCAGTGATGAATTCTGCGGGCAGGGCTTCTGAACCCATCACGCTCGGCGAATATGAATATTTTGTGTTGGGTGACAACCGCAACGGCAGTTCGGACAGCCGTATAGAGACGGTGGGCAATGTGGAGATCAGCCAGATCGTGGGAAAGGCATTCGTGCGCATTTGGCCGATCAGTGATTTTGAGTTTCTGAAGCATCAGTGAGAAAAAGTACGAAGTAGATTACCGGAGAGGATACCATGGAACAGAAGACCCCTTTATCCATGAAGGAAATGAAAGCGATTCTGGACAACACAGCGATCACGGAGATGGAAAACGTGATCCTGCCCTGGCGGACGGATGAGCGTGCAGGTGTTCGGAAGCTGATAGAATCCTGTGATAAGAAGATCCTTCGTTATCGGGAAGAACTGAAAAGACTGGACAAGATGCTCGAATATGAGCGCTCTTATCCTCAATATACCTATATTTGTGGCATTGATGAGG
>JAFQDI010000258.1 GCA_017416055.1 Lachnospiraceae bacterium | reverse complement strand
GTCTGCGGAAGTATCTTCCGTGTTTTCAGTCAGCTCCTCTTCGGTAGATGACTCCTGCATCAGCTTGTTTACTTTATTGTTCAGGGAAATCACATTGATCCCCAACACGACCGTCAGCGCCAAAAGCATCACACAAATGACGGTTAGTATCATCACCTTTTTTCGCTCGCGCTGGTATAACGTCCCTCTACGATTTTCCACGCACCTGCTCCTCTCTCTTTCAGAACAAATCATCCAATATCAATTCTCCTGCAATCTTCAGCCGAATCTTATCTGATTTTCTCAGGGAAACCGATCTTTTTCTGTACCTTACGCAGAGTCTTGTTCGCATAGTAAGAAGCCTTCTCCGCGTTATTCTTAATGATCTGGTCTACGTAAGCCTTTTCTTTCGCAAGGCGGGCATGCTCCTCCTGCAAAGGTTTCAAAACAGAGCATACAGACTCACCTACTGCCAACTTGAAGTCCCCGTAACCGCGTCCATCGAACTCTGCCTCAATCTCAACGGGCTTCTTTCCGGTGCATGCACTGTAGATATCGATCAGGTTCTTCACTCCGGGCTGCTCATCGCTGTAGCGCACCTGTGCCATGGAATCGGTCACTGCACGCTTGCACTTGCGCATAATCGTATCCATATCGTCCATCAGATAGATGCTCGCATTCGCGTTCTCATCAGACTTGCTCATCTTCTTGGTCGGCTCCTGAAGGCTCATGATCTTCGCGCCAACCTTACCGATGTATGCTTCCGGAATGGTGAACACGTCACCGTAAACACCGTTAAAACGGTTTGCAATGTCGCGGGTCAGCTCCAAATGCTGCATCTGATCGATTCCAACCGGAACCACATCTGCCTGGAACAAAAGAATATCCGCTGCCATCAACACGGGGTAGGTGAACAGTCCTGCATTGATATTGTCCGCATGCTTTGCAGATTTGTCCTTAAACTGAGTCATACGGCTCAGCTCACCCATATAGGTATAGCAGTTCAGAATCCATGCCAGTTCCGCATGACCGGATACGTGGGACTGATAATAAATGCAGTTCTTCTCCGGATCAAGTCCGGCTGCGATATAGAGCATCAGCAGATCTCTGGAACGTTTTCTCAGTTCCGCAGGGTTCTGACGCACAGTAATGGAGTGCTCGTCCACCACACAGAAAAAGCACTCATACTCCTCATTCAGCGTCACCCAGTTTTTCAGCGCGCCCAAATAATTTCCCAAGGTCAGGTTTCCCGTCGCCTGCATACCACTAAATAATGTTTTCTTTCCATCGATCATAATCTTTTCCTCCGTCGCTTTTATCGTAAAACGAAAGCCCCTGTCCCTGCATCATCTTTTGCAGGGACAGGAGCATACTCTCCTGCGGTGCCACCCGGCTTGGCGCAAAGCGCCCACTCAACATAAAGCAACCTCCAAAGTCCATTCGCCCATCTTCACACACCGCAATCCCACCGCCTGCGGCTCTCTGTACTGATCCCGATAGGGTACTCTTCTTCTTCAACGGTTCATAAAACTAATTATACCGAATCAAACGATTCTGTCAAGCCGAAATTTTTCGACGTTTTGCAATCAAAATCACGCATCCGCATACAGCCAGTGAACCCACCATAAGAACCGCATTGATTCCTATCTGTGCAGCATCTCCGGTGTATACCGGATTATAAAACAGGTGCAATTCAACGGTCTGCTTACTTTCATAAACGGTAGTATTGTTTTTTTCCTCCGTAAAACTTCCCCTTCTATGGGCGCTGTTCCAAACTCCCGCTTCCTTCAGATTTGATACGCCAACGCTTACTCCATCTGAATTTTTACTGTAGCTGTAGCGGGCGATCTCCACGCGATCGTTATAAATTTCAAACACGGTGGAGGTCAGACCACCTGCCCGACATCTTCCGTCGTAATATCCCATGTATCCGGCATTCATATAGGTGAAGTTTAACGTGTGTTCCGTGAAGGTTGCACAGTCCCCCTCCTTTGCAATCAAAATCTTGTCGCCTTTCGGAAGATAGATCGCACCACCACCGAGGTAATCATCGAACGTATCGGAATGATTGTGACCGAACAGGAAGATAATATTCAATTGCTCACCATATGTGTTCAATACGTCAAAGATGTAGTGCGCAAAAATATTGTCCTCACGGGATCCGCTGAAGGTACGGTACGAAAAATGCAACGGAACATGCGCACAGACAAAAATCGGCTTATCATATCTCGCATCGACCTTCGCCTGAAGATATGCCTTCAATGCCTCCGCGGTCGCCTTCGTGATATCTTCCGCATCATTATCATTATTTCCGCTGTTTGAAACGAGTGTGCTGGAGTCGTCTCCCTGTTTCCACTGAAAATCATCCTCATGCATCACAAAGACCCCGTAATGCTCCATGTCGTTTGCTCCGCCGCAATCCAACCCTTCTGTCTCCGCAGGATCATGATTTCCCTGAACATAAACCACCTCGTCATAACCCAGTCCCAGTTCATCCTGAAAGACTTTCGCGACAGCAGCAAGCCCCGCATTGTTCATCTCCACGTTAATATATTTCCATGTGTTTGCATTTTTACTGTAATCACCGCAGAACAGCGCGCTCTCGATCTCATATCCGTCTGCTTTCATCTGTGTGATGATGGTTGACATCATAAGTTTTCCGGCCTCCACATCATCGCCCCTCAACCCAAATGACTGAAAATCCGATGCCGCATAAACTGTCGTCAGTGGCTTCTCATCCTGATTTTCTTCCTCCGCGAGAGCAGCAATCGGTGCTCCTGCAAGCATCACGACACAAAGAATCCATGTCAAAATCCGTTTTATCCATTTTTCCTTACTTTTCATATCAACCCTCCCTTGTCTCATGATAACTCTATAAATATTGTAACATATCAACGAAAAAAAACAATCCCAATCATACATTTATCTCCGGCTACCATACAATTCATCTGCATATTCCCAATAATAATCGGTCAAGTCCTCATCCAGATAGTCAAACACTTCCTCCTGCAATTCATCCGGGATTCCAAAAAATGCCTCCGCGATCGAGCCGGCGATTGCTGCCTGTGTATCCCCATCACCACCGAGTGAAATTGCATTCCGGATCGCATCCTCGAAATCTTCTGCCTCCAGGAAACTCTTGATTGCCTGTGGAACACTGCCCTCGCAGCTCATGTCATGGCGATATCCCGGTCGGATCTCATCCAGGGTAAAGTCCAACTCGTAATAGTTTTCCTCAATATATTCGCAGATTTCTTCTTTGGATGCACCTGTCCTCGCCAAAAAGATCGCTGCAGCAACCGCCTGCGCACCTTTGATTCCGTCCGGATGATTATGGCTTACTTCTGCACTCCACTTCGCAAGCCGTTCAACTTCCTTCAACGAGTCCGCTGCCCATGCCACAGGGGAAACCCGCATCGCCGACCCGTTGGAATAGCTTCCGTAAGCCTCCTCGTCGTCCCCCATCAGCCAGTCATAAAACAGATCGCCAAACCCCGCCCTGGGATACTGTCTGCCCAGCTCGCGCATTTTCCGGACAAGGATACGTTTAAATTCATCTTCATCGCCACAGTCCGCCTCCACACAGGCACAGCCCACCGCGATGGTCATCACGCTGTCGTCAGTCGGACGTGACTCCGAGCAAAACAGTTCAAACTCCTTCGTCTTTTTTGCTCCAAATTCATAGGGTGATCCAACCACATCACCGATAATCGCTCCCAACATAGCAGTTCCTCCTCGTTTCCTCGTTCATTCTCTGTGTTCAGTATATCGCAGCCGATCCCCGTTTGTCGAATGATTCTGTAAACGTTTTCCACAACTGATTTTCTGCTCCTTTTCCGATTGTGGACTTGACCTCTCTTTGTGTTCTCAGTATAATAAATTCATGATCATGTCAGAAATCACAGACTGCCTTATCCGGCAGCGGAATGGAGATTAGATGAAAAAAATTGCAAGTTTTACCGTAAACCACCTCACCCTGCTCCCCGGCGTGTATGTGTCCCGCGTGGACTTCACCGGCGGTCAGCCGATCACGACCTTCGATCTGCGCATGACCAGGCCGAACGCAGAGCCGGTAATGAACACCGCTGAGATTCACACCATCGAGCATCTGGGTGCGACTTTCCTGCGCAATCATCCTGACGTTGCGGACAAAACCATCTATTTCGGACCGATGGGTTGCCGCACCGGCTTCTATCTTTTGCTGGCGGGTGAATATGTATCCGCAGATATCATCGGTCTGTTGACGGAAATGTTCACCTTCATCCGCGACTACCGCGATGAAGTACCCGGTGCTTCCGCCAGAGACTGCGGAAACTATCTGGATATGAATCTGCCCATGGCCAACTGGCTGGCCGACCGCTACCTGCGTGAAGTACTGACCGTCATCGACGAGAGCCGAATGAATTATCCGGAATAATTTCATTAACTTCCCACATCGTTAGCTGAAGTTCCGGATGCATTGGAAACCGACCATGACTACCTGATCGCATTAGTCAGTCTTTTGGATGTTTCTACTAAAGTGTAAATCCTACTAAGACAAAAATATATCTGCTAACACACCGGCAAGCCGATTCAGCGCCCACAAGCCGAACAGATGAACCGGATAGAACGCATATCCGAACCATCTAAAGCCGCGGCCTCCGCTTCCCTTCTGTCCATTGTAAAGCGCGATCGGAAGCACAGCAAGCACGCCCCACACTTCCAGTCCGCCCATCATCAGGCACCAGACCGCCAAAGCCACTACGCGGGCAATCTTTTCGTGCTGCAACAGATAAAAAATGAAAATCAACAGCACACCTTCCGCACCGTAATCACAATTCGTGAGCCACCCGGTCAGGATCGCCGCTATGACCACCATAATTCCGTAGATGGGATACCGACGATTTACACACCAACGATAAGCACCCAGTC
>JAFQDI010000257.1 GCA_017416055.1 Lachnospiraceae bacterium | reverse complement strand
GCTGGAAGAGCTGATCTACGATAAGGAGACCATGAACGCAAAGAAGAACATGGCAAACATGTTCGGTGATATCGTTTACTCCGCAAAGTGGTTCACTCCCTTAAGGGAGGCTTGCCAGGCATTCATCGAGTCTGTGAACACATATGTGACCGGCGAGTGCAAGATGAAGCTCTACAAGGGAAATATCATCAAGATGGGTACCACTGCACCTTACTCCATGTACAATGAGAGCATCGCGTCCTTTACCACCGGCGATCTGTATGACCACCACGACGCGGAAGGATTCATCAACCTGTATGGTCTGTCCAGCAAGGTTCGTGCGATGAAGATGGCGAGTGTGGAAGAGAAGTAAATGAAAATAGAAGTTTTGGACCGCGCTGTGGAGATAGTGCGGTCCTTTTTACTAAAAAAAGGATAAAAATCCCATTTTTTTTGTTGAAGTTTGTGTTTCCCTGTGATATACTGATAATACCAAAAAACAGAGAAGGATCATTGACCCGACAGCGCATGGGGACGCTTGCCGAGCCGAGTGGTTGGAACAGAGCGGACGAGCACATGCGAAAAGGACAGTTTTCGTAGGTGCTCTTTGTGCTTTTCTTGAGTGAGATGTATTGCCGGGGATGAACTGAGATGAGAAAATACGAAAGAAAGACGGGGGAATTATGATGAAACGATTTTGGCTATTGATCCTGTGCGTAGCGATGATCATGACCGCAACGGCTTGTACCGGCGGCGGAAACACGGAGACCGATCCGGCAAAGACCACGGCAGGCACGATGGCACCTGAAACGACGGAAGAACCGACCACGGAAGAGCCGACCACAGAAGCACCGACCAAACCGGAGCCGACAGCGGAGGAACTCTACGATCAGGCACTTGCGCTGCTGAATGCGATGGAGTCGATGAAGCTGGAGATCAGTGTGGAGAGCACTACGGTGTTGGGTACAAACACGTTTGAGGAGAAGAATAATCAAACCCTGATTCTGCGGAATATCGGTAAAGAGACGTTTGCGGCGAAATTGAGTGATACGACGTATCGTGGAACCTACTACACGAAGACAGAAGAAGTGTTCAGTGATGGAAAGATGTATTACAGTATTCAGCAGGCGGGAAGAAACGCCGGGATGAAGTATGCTACCGAGATGACAGCACAAGAGTATCTGGACAGAATGATTCCGGCCGCATTGTTGGAATATGAATTATACGAGTCGGTGGAAAAAAACGGAAACACATTGACCTTTAGCAGCGGAATCGATGTGGAAGACTGGCTGGGACTTTATGAAGCGGAGTTTGAAAAGGCATCCGGAAGTGCCACGTTGGGAGAAAACGGCGAGTTAAAAAATCTCAAATACTCTGTAGTTTATGAGCAGAATTCTGCCGTTGTGACCATGAAGGTGTCGGTGAACGTACAGACCGATGGCGGATCGGCGATCAACGTGCCGACGAATATGGACGGATATACCGTTCTGGAAGGACAGAATTATTTGGCACCTTATTTGGTACATCACGCGATTGGATATATCGGCCAGATGGAAACAGTTTCCAGCTATGCCACTGTAGCTGTTGTCAGTGAGGCACTTGGCTGGGTTTACGGTGGAAACTCTGCAGGTCATACGTACGTCGATGATCAGCATATGTTGGCAAACCTCTCGGCAAGTGTTCAGATAATGGACATGAATACGGGCGAGTATTATCTCGACGAAACGTTGGTGGAAAGCTACGAGGACGGCATATATACCAGCATTTATAATGACGGGGTTCCTGAGAGCCAACCCTTGGATTATGCGATTCTCTCCAACAGTGTAAAGGCAGGATTGCTAAGTGAGATACCGGATTTTTCTGCAGTGGAAACGATTGAAGTCGGTGTTTACAGCGGAATGATTTTAGTTGAGTATGGTTATGACAGTGACACCGGGAAGACTCTGTCTACCGCGGTTGCAGGACTGATGCTTGCAGATCCTGAGGTGTTAAACAATGCAGCTACCGCATACCGAACGGAAGTGGCGGGGGGATTCATCGGAATTGATATTGCCACCGGAATTCCGACCTCAATCGGCACGGAATATACCGGAATACATACCATCGAGGGAGCTGAGTATGGACTGAATTATGTGATGAGCCGGGATTTTCTGGTGGGAGATACGTCCACCTATAAGGAAATTACCGGAGAGGAGCTGCCTGAACTGCCGGATCTGACAAAGGAACCGATTGCCCCTCTGTTCTACAAAGTTACCGGAAGCAACGGTGAACAAATGTGGCTCTTTGGAACGATTCATGTTGGCGATTTCAGAACAACACAGCTTCCGGAAAAGATTAAAGAGGCCTTTAGCGGAGCGGATGCGCTCGCAGTAGAGTTTGATATCGATGCATTTTATGAGCAGATGGAAGCGGATCAGAACCTTGCGATGCAGGTTTATCAAATGTATATGTACACCGATGGAACGAAAACAAAGGATCATTTTTCTGATTTGGAAACCTACGATTATGCAGTGAAAACGATGAAGGCGATTGGTGCGATAGGACCGTATACCATGCAGATGAAAGCATCTTACTGGGGAACTGAGATTGAGAGTTTTTACATGCAGTGGGCACGAGGATTGTCCGAAGGTTATGGAGTGGATCTCAGACTGCTTCATATGGCGAGAAATCAGCAAAAGAAGATTCTGGATATCGAATCTGCAACGGAGCAGTTAAGTATGTTGATGGGATTCTCCGATGGCCTGCAGGAATTGCTTCTGGCAGAAACGCTCTCCTCCGATGCGACCGCATATGGAAAAGATATACGCGAACTTTACGAGATGTGGTGTGAAGGCGACGAGGCAAAGCTGATCGCATATTTGAATGATAGCGACATTTCAGACATGACACCGGAGGAACTGGTCTTGTATGAAGAGTATGTGAAGGCCATGGAAACCGACCGCAACGCGAAGATGTTCGAGGTGGCGAAGGGGTATCTTGAGAGCGGAGATGTGGTATTCTACGCGGTGGGACTTGCACATCTTTTGGCGGAGGATGGACTGGTGAACACACTCCGTGACGCGGGATACACGGTGGAATTGGTTGGTGATTGAGATGAGTTGGGGCCATCGCACGGAAACGTGCGATGACCCCAAATGTTAATTTAGTGTTACATTTTGAAAAAGACTTGCGCACCTGCGCAGGATTCGCTAAAATAGAATAAGGCACGAAAAGTATATGATATCTCTTGGGGAGGTATGATATACATGAAAAAAAGGATGAGCATTGGTTTGTGCGTCTTATTTTTTGCTTTTGCACTCTCTGCCTGTGGCAGCGATTCGATTCTGATGCTGGAGGGAGATACGCTTTATACGGAGCAAGTGGACGGATGGTTTGTGGGTGCATCGGATGCGATATCGGAAGCCGCAGACGGGGACCTGATACTGGTACATATCTGCGGAGCAGTGGTGAATCCGGGGGTCTATGAACTGGAGGCAGGCTGCCGTATGTATCAGCTCGTGGAGCTCGCGGGAGGATTTGCTGAGGATGCAGCAGAAGGGTATTTGAATCTTGCCGAGGTACTCACGGATGGCCGGAAGGTGGTCGTCCCTACGGAGAATGAGGCCAGGGAAGATATTTACGGTGAGGCCGGAAGCGATTTCGGAGGAAAGGTAAATATCAACACAGCAGACAAAGCACAGCTCATGACCCTTCCGGGGATCGGTGAAGCGAAGGCACTGGCGATTATTGCCTGGCGCACGGAACACGGAGGATTTCAGACAACAGAGGAAATTATGCAGGTCTCGGGAATCAAGGAGGCCGCGTATGAAAAAATAAAGACGCTGATCACAGTGGACTGAGGAAATAAGGGGGAACTATGGCCAGAAAGATTTTGGTAGTGGATGATGAGAAACTGATCGTGAAAGGAATCCATTTCAGCTTGCTTCAGGATGGGTTCGAGGTGGATTGTGCCTACGACGGAGCGGAAGCGCTGAATATGGCGAAGAATGGAAAGTACGATGTGATCCTTCTGGACGTGATGCTCCCGGAGATGGACGGATTTACCGTTTGCCAGCAGATCCGGAGCTTTTCGGATGTGCCGATTATCATGCTGACTGCAAAGGGCGACGATATGGACAAGATTCTCGGACTGGAGTACGGGGCGGACGATTATATTACGAAACCGTTCAATATTCTGGAGGTGAAAGCCCGCATTAAGGCGATCCTGCGCAGGAACGGAAAAGGTAGCGGGATGAACACGATTCAGGTGAAGGGAATCACGCTGGACAAGGACAACCGCCGCGTTTTCATGAAAGATAAGGAGATTGGTCTTACTGCGAAAGAGACGGATTTGTTGGAACTGTTGCTGACCAACCCCGGAAAGGTTTACAGCCGTGAGAAACTGCTGAATATCGTTTGGGGATACCAGTACCCCGGG
>JAFQDI010000013.1 GCA_017416055.1 Lachnospiraceae bacterium | reverse complement strand
CATATGCTTCCACCGGGGTCCCTTCTTTGTGGTATCCGCACCAATCCGGCCCGTGCTTTCTGCCTGCCTCTGTGAATACTCCGAGGATAAACGGTTCCACATAAACAATCACTTTACCGCCCTGCTCATGGACTGCTTTGATGCCTTCAATAAGGGCCTCTTCCCCTCCCATGACTGTTCTCGGCAGATAGTCCCCTTTATTCCAGTAAGGTCTGTGGATCAACATCTGATAATCGGGGGCAGAATATTTTTTGCGCTCCTCCTCAGACAAATCCGAGAAATCTGCTTTTTCATACCAGTCAACCAGATAAAGCACATTTGTTCCGACACTTTTCGCTTCTTCAAGCAACTTGGGCAGATTGCGATAATCATACAGTAACTGATCTTCCAGATGCACAACGGGCAGAATACGGTTATTTGCAGCTTCGTACTCTCTTTCCACCGCGAGGAATGCTCCGCCTGCACCATCCAAACGGTTTGCATAGATTGCTCCTGCGTATCGCAGCCAATCCGGTGCAGGATAGGTAACTTCGGGCTGTAAAGAAAGCCAGTACTCAACTCCCGCATGCCAATCCCGTCCATGACTGAATCCCATCGCCAGAACAGGGGTGATATTCTCCTCCCCCGGTCCAAGTTCCGCCGAATAGCTTCCGCTCAAGATCTGAGAGCGTGATGCAAAATACAACGGCGTTTTTCCCCGCTCATATCCTCCGGTGGTATCCACAAAATAAAGACCGTTTTTCGTAACCGGATCATAAATGGTCATCGCTCCGAGAGCAGGATGGCCTCCGGGTAATCCGGTATTCGCAAACACATCAAATCCGATGCCGACCCCCTCTGCTGTCTTGTGAAACAAATCAAGATTCCCCAGTTCCTGCGAAGTGCTGACCAGTGTTTCATCGGGATCACCCTCGGCTACGATATTGCTGAGATAAGGAAATTGCAGTTTACAGAACTGGTGACTGTCCGTACAGTTAACTGCCTTGATGCTGCTGAAGAGAATACCGTTCTCAATGGAAAGTGTAAGGTACAGATCAAACTGAGGACAAAAATCCGCTTTGATCGCCAATACGCCGGAGGTCTCACTGCTTTCCTGCAGGGAAACCGTCAGATTCCGGTCTGACAAATGCAGATAAGGCAGTACCGTATGGTAACCGCAGCCCCAATCTTCATTGTCATCCATTGTCGCGAAAAAGGGCGTAGCAGCACTCACGTATTCATGGTTTGTCTTAAGATCAACCAGAGAAGATAAACAAACGTGATCTCCGTAAGTAAAAACAGCACACATGATGTCATCTGAAAGACGCAGTTCATTCCTCGTCATTGAATTTTCTCCTTTTCTTAAACCGGATTTTGTCTGTTTGCCCCCGGTATCATATCAATTCCAGATCGTCACAACTTCCCAGTCGGGGCAATCTGCAGGACGGCTTGTTTAAATAGAAAAATGCAACACAGCTGACATCATCCTGCAAAGGCAGATACCGGCCTTTGCTGCGCCATCCGAGAGCCTGAATCGTCAGACGGATATCCTGCTCAAAGTAGATCGGATCCGTCAGATGCCAGCGATACATGGCAAAACGCGTCTGCGAACGGTACAACCCATCGGGGCGGATAACCTGAGGAAGACCGGCATACGCGGTCGTAAATTCCTCATATCGGTGAGTTTTCTGATTCTCAAAATTGTAGGAACCGCAAAAATAGTCTTCGGTTCCGGTATAGCAAATGGAGGGAAATTCCTCATCGCCATCCAAATATGCTTTCACTTCGCCTTCGCCCCACCAACCGGTACTGTTGCTCTGCCAGGTCATGTATGTCCCCACATACTGTCCTTTTCCCTGAATGTGATCCAGCATCGTAAAAGGCTGCGCATAACCGGTGGGATTTTCACGGCGAAATTGTGCATGAAAATAAGCGGCGTCCGCACCGATCGGTTTCCGGATGTAATTGATCTGATAGTAGATAATGACAGTGTCCGCATTACGATTTTCCAATGTGATCCTAAAGCCTTTACGGAACGGCATCTTCCAATAACAATTGAAGGACGACCCGGGATTCACACAGATGGGAAGCGAGTTGACATGGGCATATTCTCCCAGACCGCACGCGAAAAAGTCTCCCAGAGGACATTCGACTGCCGGTGTTTGCTCTCCATCCCAATACATACGCAAAATTTGACCACGCCAGTTTCCCGTGGGAGTAAGCCAGATCTGCGTGATCTCTCCCTGATCCTGAACATCTGCCAATGTAAATGTCTCCCCGGCACCTATATTCATTCGGGGATTTACTTTCCAACCGATACCCAGGTCTCTTGCCTGATAACCCTGAGTTCCTTCTTCGATGGTCATCGCCCCGCCTCGTCCTTTTTCCCCAGTCAGATTCTCCGGTGAAATCGATACCAGCGTATATTCTTTAAGCTTAGTCAATTCGTTTAACATTGTTATCCCCTGCCTTTCCATACGTCAAAATGAGGTATGAAACCTTTCCTCTCGCTTAATTTTATATTCGTTATTTATTTTCGCCGTTCGCTGTCACGCTGTTCCGATCATTTCCTCCTCTCTTTCTGTTACAAAATATGACTTTGTCGCTAGCGGCCAAATTATCCACTCCACCACCAATATTTTTTCGTAAAAAGGCCTCGGTGGCGTATCACTATTGATCAATTTTATTGCTATATCCCCATATAATTTATCATTATGTTACAATGTTAACATAATCTACATTTCAATTCTTCTCACTTCTTTGTATTTAACCGACACTTTTTATCTTCACATAAAAAACAAAAGACCCGGGAAAGCTTTTCTCACTCTCCAGGGTCTCATATAAAGCAATTCTCTTTTCCACGTAACGGTCCGGCAAATCAACCGCCCCGGGTTTGCCCGAAAGCTGATCTTTTTATCTCCCGGCTTTTCTCATCCGCTCAAAAAATCCACTGAGTAGCTCTGCGCACTCTTCCTTCAGTACTCCGCTCTCGATCTCCACCCGGTGATTGAAGCCCTCCTGCTGCAGCAGATTGATCACCGAGCCGGCGCAGCCGGACTTGTCACTCATGGAACCGATGACGCACCGTCCCAGACGGCTCTGCACCATCGCTCCGGCGCACATGGGGCAGGGCTCCAGGGTCACATAGAGTACACAGTCCTCAAGGCGCCAGTCATGGAGCGCACCGCAGGCCTCATTGATCGCCATGATCTCCGCGTGGGCCAGCACATTTTTGTCAGTGGTCCGACGATTGTGGCCGCGGCCGATGATCTCGCCGTCTTGCGCGATCACGCAGCCGATGGGCACTTCCCGAAGGTCCTCCGCCTTTTTCGCCTCAAGCAAGGCCTCTTTCATGAAGCGCTCGTTCTCCGCCTTGCGGATACCGCGCCTCTCCAATTCCATACAGCGTTTCAGCAGGCCCTCGCTTTTTTCCAGCGCGGGCTTTAATTTTTCCGGGAACACGAACAGTCCCGCCACATAAAGCGCCCGGTAAAACTCCGTGCAGACATCCGCATCGCGGACACCGTTTACCCACGCAGACCAGGCCGGACCGGCAGCCTTCTTCACATTGGCCAGGATCTCGCCCTTCATGGAGCGCACTCCCGGCTCATCCTCCCGCATCTGCAAAAGGTCATAGGCGGCCACCCTTCCGCATGGATGGGTACAATGCTCGCAGGCGGGAACCCGCTTCCACTTCTCGGCAACAACCCTCTCTGAAAGTTCCTCTATCTCCCCGGCTTCCGCCGCCAGACTGCCTGCCACCAGTGCCAAACTCATTAACGTCACTTCGTAGGTTTCCTCATCGGGCGCAAACCGCTCCTCGTCGATGTCTCCGCAAATGGCCTTCGCCAGGCCGATGAGTTCCCCCAACAGTCTGTCTTTTTCCAATCTATTCTCTGCCATACTACCTAACCTTTACTGAATTTCTTCGCGAATTGTCTCATACGCCTTCACGATGTCGGCAAGAAGGCTCTCATCCACGATTCCGGTGAGTTCCTTCGCCGTCCCATAAACGCCCTGCTCACGGATCTTTTCCTGCATCTCTTTACTCTGCGCATCACCCTCGTAAGCGAAGTGCAGACCTGCCGCGATACCCTTGATCAGGTTATCCACCGCGAATCCAAAGCTTCGGGCATTCATCATTGGGCCAACCAGACGGTCAGTCGCGGACAGCTTGCGGTAGGGCTCACGACCCACACGCACCAACACATCGCGCAGATAAGGATTTTTATACCGGTTCAGACTGGTCTCCACGTATGCCCAGTGGTCCTCCGGCTTGAATCCGTGCTTCGCGATCAGACCGTTTCCACTCTCGGTCATCGCGCCCTTTACGATCGCATAGATCTTCTCGTCCGCAATGGCCTCGTCGATGGTCTCATAACCCTTCATCACGCCGAGGTAAGCGGTGATGCAGTGGCCGGTATTCAGCGTAAACAGTTTGCGCTCCAGATAAGCCATCAGATCATCCACGATATGCATCGCAGGAACCTCGGGAATTGCGCCCTTAAATCCGCTTCGCTCCACGCTCCACTCATAATAATTCTCCACCGTCACATCCAGAGGACGCTCGGGGTCATTCTCCACAGGGGGAACGATGCGGTCCACCGCACAGTCCGGGAAACCTACGTACTCGTCCGCATACGCTACAGTCGCCTCATCTAAGCGCTCATACACACACTTTTTCAGCTGAGAACTGGCGCGGATCGCATTTTCACAGGCAATAATATTCAGATATTCGGTGCAGCCCGCATCCTTTCTCGCCTTGATTCCGTTTGCCACGGCACCGGCGATACGGGGCAGGATCATCAGACCAACCGCTGTCGTCACCAAAGACGCGCCCGCGATCTCGTCCACCACATCCTGCGTCGTGGAATTCACTCCGCTGACACTGTCCACGATCTGCTCACGGCACTCCACGTCCACGATTTTCACCGTGTACTTGCCCAACTCATTCAGTTTGTTGATCAGATCCATATTTACATCCGCAAAGGTAATATGATAACCGGCCTCATTCAGTACCGCTCCGATAAACCCACGACCAATATTTCCGCCGCCAAACATCACTGCCTTTTTCATCTTTTTGCTCTCCTCTCAGTCTCAGACTTGATTGTTTGTTTATTTGTAATAACGCTTACTGCGTAAAAAAGCCTCCAACTCATCTCGATTCGTGTTCACCGTTCCCTGCGCCATCTGCGGCTTTCCACCGCCACGGCCGGACAGGAGATCGTTCATCTCCTTCACCAGAGGGCGCACATCTCCGCTCCGGTTGCCGATAACGTAACGGTAACCCTCTCCGTCTTTTCCGGAGAACACCAGACAATCGCCGGAACAGATCTTCATCAGACGATCTGCCAGATGACGAAGATCATCCATGGAGAACGCTTCCTCGAACAACAAAACTTGTTCTTTTCCGGCATTTGCCTTCGCGATCTCATCAAACAGGCGATATTTCCACGCCGTCATCTCGTATTTTATCTGTGACAACTCGCCTGCAACCCGTTCCACCGCCACGGCCGTTTCTTCCGGCTTCGCGGACAGTAGCACGGATATCGCCCGGTTCTGATCCTGAAGCATCCGGGAATAGTTTTCTGCCCGTTCTCCGCAGCAAATCCACACACGGACACCGTTTTTCCACTTTTGCATGGAGAGCACCTTCACCGTCCCAATCTCGCCGGTCCGACTCACATGAGTGCCGCAGCAAGCGCAGATATCTCCCTCCGGGATCGTCACAATCCGAACCTCATCGGTCAGCTCCTTCTTGCTCCGATAGGGAATCTGCGATAGTTCCTCCTCGGACGGGTAAGTGATCTCAATCGGAACATCCTTCCGGATCAATCGGTTCACCGCTCGCTCGATCTCCATCAACTCGTCCCAGGACAGTTCCCCGGAAAGGTCGATGGTCATCGTGTCCATACTCAGGTGGAATCCCACATTGTCGTAACCGTAAGCGGCATGGATCAGTCCGCTGACGATATGCTCGCCGGAATGCTGCTGCATGAGATCCAGGCGCCTCTCCCAGTTAATTTTTCCATTGATGGGTGTTCCCGGCAAAATATCCCGCTCCGAGTCACCGACCGGTTCCACACGGTGCCATATCTCCCCGTCCCGCTCCTGCACATCCACCACCTTGGCCGCGCCAATCCGCGCTTCCTCCCTGTATAGCGGATGCACTTTCAGGAAAATCAACCCTGTGTCGCAAGGCTGTCCGCCGCCCTCCGGGTAAAACGCGGTGCGGTCCAGCCGAATCCAGATTCCGGTCGCTTCTTTGCGGGCCTCCTCGACGGTCGCTTTAAACTCTATCGTATATGCATTTTCGTAATAGATTCGTTCAGTCTTCATCGTATGCTACGTCTCCGCTGCTTAATATCTATATTGTCCTGTTTTTTTCCGAAATTGTCAACCAAAAACCATTTAATTTTATGTTTCCATCAAGAGAAAAAGCCGTTTCGCGCCAAACAGCACCAAACGGCTCATCTTCTGACAATGATTTATTTTTTCTCTCCCAGGAACAACAGTCCCAACGCTCCGGGGCCGGAGTGTGCTCCGATACTGGGGCCAACGGGCTCCATCACGATCTTCACATCGCCCAACTCAGCTCGAACCAAATCTGCAAGCTTCTGTGCATCCGCCTCACAGTCTCCATGAACAACGCCCACAAAAATCTGCTTATCTCTCCACTCTCCGATGCGCGCTTTCATATTTTCCACCAGTTTCTTGATGGACTGCTGACGGCCTCTCACCTTGTCAAGGGATACCAGCTTTCCTTCCTCATTCACATAAAGGATCGGTTTAATATTCACGATGGACGCAACCACCGCTGTCGTCTTCGACACGCGGCCGCCACGGTACAGATACTCAAGGTCATCCACGGTAAACTGTACACAGATGTGAGGAAGCAGTTCCTCGATCACAGCTGCGGTCTCCTCGATAGATTTACCCTCAGCCTGAAGTTCCAGTGCCTTTGCGATCATCATACCTTCGCCGAGGGATACAGAAAGCGTATCTACCACGATGATTTTCATCTCGGGGTACGCTTCCATCACCTCATTCGCCACCATCTGCACATTCGCACAGCCACAGCTCAAATTTCCGGAAAAGCTGATATGAAGGATATCCTTTCCTTCCTTCGCATAAGCCGTAAATACCTCTTCGATCACTGCAGGGTTGCTGGCCATGGTTCCAACCTTTTTGCCGTTACGCATCTCCTGATAAAACTCCTGGATGGTCAGTTCACGGCCGCCACCGTAAACCTCCTCCTCAACGGTATAATAATGGGGAATCACCCCGATCTTGTTTTCCTGAAGATAAGATAAAGATAAATCGGTATTTGTCTCTGTTGTGATTACAAATTCTCTTGCCATATTAATATCCTCCTCTTTCTTGTAGTAGAATACTCTAAATTTATGAACAAACTGTGTATATAGATTTAGAAACTTTAAATTTTTTAACTATTTTTAGAATTTTCAAGTACATTTATTTTATTTTACCACAAAACTCCCCTTTTTGGCAATTGACATTCGACAATTTTTCCTTATAATTTAAAAAAGAATCTCGCAAGCGAGATTCTCGCGCCGAGCGCGGTCGCGTCAGCGACATCTTCCATTGTATCACAATCTGCAAGGATCAGACCGGCAAAGAAAGGACATCACGTATACATGGTTACTCTGGACAAAATTTATCACGCAGCATATGTGCTCAAAGACGTGGCGCGCAAGACCGACCTGATTGAGGCTCCCACCTTAAGCACTGACTCGACCATTTATCTAAAAACCGAAAACCTTCAAGTCACCGGAAGTTTCAAGCTTCGCGGTGCCTACTATAAAATCAGCCAGCTCTCCGCCGAGGAAAAGGCTCGCGGAATCATCGCCTGCTCTGCGGGCAATCACGCGCAGGGCGTTGCTCTGGCTGCAACAAAAAACGGAATCAAAAGTACTGTCTGTATGCCCGATGGCGCGCCTATCAGCAAGGTAGAAAACACAAAGCGCCTGGGTGCTGAGGTCTGCCTTGTGAAGGGTACATACGACGATGCTCATGATTATGCCGTTGAACTTCAGGAAAAGACCGGCGCGACTTTCATCCACCCCTACGACGATGACGAGGTTATCGCCGGACAGGGTACCATCGGTCTGGAGATTCTGGATCAGCTCTCCGACGTGGACGCAGTGATCGTCCCCATCGGCGGCGGCGGGCTGATCTCCGGTGTGGCATTCGCGATCAAGAGCCTGAACCCTAACGTAAAGGTTTACGGTGTGCAGGCTGCAGGCGCACCCAGCATGTTCAATGCAAAACAAAACCATCAGTTGGAGACGCTTGCCAGCGTTTCCACCTTTGCCGACGGTATCGCAGTGAAAACACCCGGCGACACTACCTTCGAGATGGTGGAAAAGTACGTGGATGCCATCGTCACCGTCAGCGAGGACGAGATCGCTGCCGCGATCCTTGCCCTGATCGAGAAGCAGAAGCTGATCACCGAGGGTGCAGGCGCAGTCACTGTGGCTGCCGCCATGTTCCACAAGCTTCCCATCTCCGGCAAAAAGGCTGTCTGCATTCTTTCCGGCGGAAACATCGATGTCAATATCCTCTCCCGCGTCATCACCAGAGGTCTAGTCATGAGCGGACGAAACACCTCGCTGATGATCGCTCTGGAAGATAAGCCCGGACAGCTTCAGCAGGTCAGCGAAATCATCGCATCCTGCGGTGGAAATGTGGTCAGCGTTTACCACGACCGCGGCGATACAAATATGGCCATCTCCAGCTGCTTCCTTAAATTAGGGCTTGAGACCAGAGATCATCTGCAGATCATGGAGATTAAACAGGCACTCACCAATGCAGGATTTAAGCTGGTGACAGAGAGAGTGTGAGCACGGAAATTT
>JAFQDI010000256.1 GCA_017416055.1 Lachnospiraceae bacterium | reverse complement strand
GGTGACATGCAGCTGATCTGCGAAGCTTATCAGTTGATGAGAGACGGTCTTGGTATGAACGCTGAGGAGATGCACGAGGTGTTTGCTGAGTGGAACAAGACCGAGCTGGACAGCTACCTGATTGAGATCACCCGCGATATTTTAGGTTACAAAGACGAGAATGGTGAGACCACCGTTAACCATATTCTGGACACAGCCGGACAGAAGGGTACCGGCAAATGGACCGCGATCGCTTCTCTGGACGAGGGCGTTCCGTTGACGCTGATCGGCGAGTCTGTATTCTCCCGTTGCCTGTCCGCAATGAAGGACGAGCGTGTGAAGGCTTCCAAGGTATTCCCCAAGGAGGTACCCGCATTCGAGGGCGACAAGGCTGCATTCATCGAGTGCATCCGCAAGGCACTGTACGCAAGTAAGATCATTTCCTACGCACAGGGTTACACGCTGATGCGCACCGCAGCGAAGTCCTACAACTGGAACTTAAACTACGGCGGCATCGCACTGATGTGGAGAGGCGGATGCATCATCCGCAGCGTATTCCTTGGAAAGATCAAGGAAGCGTACGACAAGAATCCTGCGCTGGAGAACCTGCTTTTGGATGACTACTTCAGCGAAACCATCAAGGGTCTGGTTCCCGCTTGGAGAGAGGTAGTTGCCTGGGCGGCTAAGGCCGGCATCCCGATGCCTGCATTCTCCTCCGCACTGAGCTACTTCGATGGTTACACCACCGCTTGCCTGCCCGCAAACCTTCTGCAGGCACAGAGAGACTACTTCGGTGCGCACACCTACGAGCGCATTGATCAGCCTCGCGGACAGATGTTCCACACCAACTGGACCGGACATGGCGGAGATACCGCAGCAGGAGTTTACAATGCATAAGACAAAAGGAATTATTGCTCTTGATCTGGACGGCACATTGCTGAATTCGAACAAAGAGCTTACTCCCGGCAATCTGGCGGCGCTTAAGCGCGCCGCCGAAGCCGGATATGCGATCGTCCCCACCACGGGCCGTTTTTACAAGGCGATGCCGGAGGCGATCCGTGCGTTGCCTTTTATTCGTTATGTGATCATCATCAACGGTGCCGCTATCATGGATCTGGAGACCGGAGAACTGATTTATCAGGCAGAGATTCCCTGCGAGCAGGCGGTGGAGATCATGACGATGCTGGATGAACAGCCGGTGATTTATGACTGTTATATGGACAATGACGCGTGGATGACCGGGGCATTCAAGGAAAAAGTGACCGAGTTCGTGAAGAATCCCCACTATGTTGTGCTGGTGCGGGATATGCGAAACTCCGTGCCGGAGTTGAAGACGTTTCTCCGGGAGAGAGGTCAGGATGTGCAGAAAATGCAGTTTTTTGTGAAAGATCCCGATTTGCGTCTGCGGATGATCAAGGAACTTCCGGAGCGCTACGAAAATATTTGTACATCCAGTTCTGTCCCCGAGAACGTGGAGATCAACCAAGCCCGCGCAAACAAAGGAGAGGCGGTGCTTGCATTGGCTGCACATCTTGGTGTTCCGAAGGAAAATACCTACGCGTTTGGCGATGGGCTCAACGATCTGACCATGATCGAGATGGCCGGTGTCGGCATCGCCATGGCGAATGCGGAAGAGAAGGTAAAAGCTTCTGCAGACTGGATTACGACCTCCTGTGACGAGGACGGTGTAGCCAGAGGAATCGAAAAAATTATGAAGAGGTGATTAAGATGAATCTTCCAATCAAACCGGAACTTAACGGAAAAGTTGTTGTCATTACCGGCGGTGCAGGTGTACTGTGTCGCGAGTTTGCGAAGGCACTGGCATTGTGCGGCGCAAAAGTGGCGATCTTGAACCGTACCCTGTCCAAGGCAGAGGCGGTTGCAGCGGAAATCAAGGCGATGGGCGGCGAAGCTGCCGCAGTGCAGGTAGATGTGACTGATAAGGCAAGTGTGGAAAGAGCACACGAGGAAGTTTTGAACATCTATGGAAAGTGTGATATTCTGATCAACGGTGCCGGTGGAAATAACCCCAGAGCGACCACCGACAAGGAATACTTCGAGAACGGCGATATCGATGCGGAGACCAAATCTTTCTTTGACTTGGGACCCGAAGACGTACAGTTTGTGATGAATTTGAACTTTATCGGAACGCTGCTTCCCACGCAGACGTTTGCGAAGGATATGGTTGGCCGTGAAGGCTGTACGATCCTGAATGTGAGCTCCATGAACGCATACACCCCTCTGACTAAGATTCCCGCGTACTCCGGAGCGAAGGCGGCGATCTCCAACTTTACTCAGTGGCTGGCGGTTCATTTCAGCAAGGTGGGTATTCGTGTCAACGCGATCGCACCGGGATTCTTTTCCACTGAGCAGAACAAGAAGCTGTTGTGGAACGATGACGGAACCCCTACTGCTCGTACCGGAAAAATTTTGGCGGCAACTCCCATGGGACGCTTCGGAACCCCCGAGGAACTGTTGGGTGCGCTGTTGTTTTTGGTTGATGAGAAGTCCGCATCCTTTGTGACCGGTATCGTTATCCCGGTAGACGGCGGTTTCTCCGCATACAGCGGGGTGTAAACTATGGAAATATTTAGAAGAGCGACCAATGAAAATGGTCTTACCCGCGAGGAGATCAAGGAAGCTCTGCTTCAGAGCCTTGAGGGCAGAGTCTTAAAGAATGTGCTGATCATTCCTCCGGATTTCACCCGTTTTCATTCTAACGCCGGATATATCACTAATGTATATTATCACACGCTGGTGGAGATGGGCTGCGAGGTGGACATTCTTCCTGCGCTGGGAACCCATGTGCCGGTGACGGAGGAGGAAGCAGCCATTATGTTTGGCGATATCCCTTTCGAGCAGTTTATTCCTCACAACTGGCGGACCGATGTGGTTCGTCTGGGCGAAGTTCCTGGGGAATATTTGGAGGAGATTACGGAAGGGCTGTGGCATGATCCGGTGAGCGTTGAGGTCAACCGTCTGGTTATGGATGAGAAATACGATCTGATCATCTCTCCCGGACAGGTAGTTCCCC
>JAFQDI010000255.1 GCA_017416055.1 Lachnospiraceae bacterium | reverse complement strand
CGGCCGTGATTGTCGGTGTGGTGATCGGCGGCGGCGATGGATTCGGAACCGGGAATCATCAAGGAGCACTTCGCGCATTTGCAATCAGCGAGGCGGAATATCCGACGACAGTGCCTTATCCGGATGCGGAAACATATTTGGGGGGAGAGGAGAATCCGAAGTTCGAGCAGGCCTATGATCTGTGGAAAGAAGAAAAGCGGGAGCGAGACAAACTGGTTTCCGTGTTTAAGGACAGCTTGGATGACTTTTGGACGCGATCGATTACTGAGTTTTTATCCGGCAGTGAAAATGAAAACCTGGTCTACTCACCGGTGAATGTGTATTTGGCTCTGGCGATGAGCGCAGAAATTACGGGCGGAAATACTCGCCGGGAAATTCTGGATTTATTAGGTGTAAAGGATGTGGAGGTGTTGCGGGAGCAGGCCTCAGCGGTTTGGAAAGCGAATTATATTGACGACGGGGCGAGCACCAGCATTTTGGGCAGCTCCATTTGGCTGAGAGATGATTTGGAGTACGTGAAGCCGACACTTGATTGTCTTGCAGAGAACTATTATGCGTCTTCCTACCGAGGAGAGATGGGCTCGGAGGAACTGAACCGGGCACTTCAGAACTGGCTCAATGAACAGACGGGAGGACTTCTGGAAGAGTACGCCGGAAAGGAGGCGTTGGATCCGTTGACGGTGATCGCGCTTGCAACAACCGTTTATTATCAAGCGCGCTGGTCAGCTGAGTTTAGTGAGAAGAACACAGAGAAAGGCGTTTTCCAAACTCCGTTAGGAGAGGTGAACTGCGATTTCATGTACACGCATACTTACGGAGGGGCTTATTACTGGGGCGAAAAGTTCAGCGCAGTGAATAAGGAACTGGACAACGGTCATAGTATGTGGTTTGTTTTGCCGGACGAGGGGGTGTCGGTGGATGATTTGCTTGGCGATACGGAGGCGATGGAGTTTTTGACTGCGGATGGCTGGGAAAAATCAAAGTATCTGGGCATCCATTTTTATCTTCCGAAATTTGACGTGTCCTCGAAGATGGATTTGAAAGAGGGACTTCATCGGTTAGGGCTTAGGGATATCTTTGATCCGGAAAAATCGGACTTTACCCCGCTAACAAGTCTCGAGTCGATCGTGCTGGGGCAGGCAAACCATGCGGCCCGCGTCGCGGTAGATGAAGAAGGAGTGACGGCTGCCGCATATACGGTAATGCAGATGTGTGGAACCGGGATGCCGAATGAAGAAATTGAATTTAAACTGGATCGTCCGTTCCTGTTTATGATCAAAGGGACGGGCGGGGTACCATTGTTTGTAGGCGTGGTGAATCAGCCGTAAGGGGTGCAGTGATTCGCTACGGAGCGCCAAAGCGGCTGCAAAAAACGGCCGCCAAATTCTTTAACTTTCGCAGCAGAGCCGTTTTTTGCAGCCTCAGCAGTGGCTTACTCTGTGATGGCCCACACACGTGCCGGCAACCCGGTCGCACCCTCGATACGAGGATAGGAAACGATCACGACTGCGCCTGCGGGAGCAACCTTATCTAAGTTGCAGAGCACTTCTACCTGAAGCTTGCCCTTGTCGAGCACGTAGCGTTCGCAGGCAAGATCTCCGGCCTCTCCGGCCAAAACAGATGCGTCGGTGTCAAGGGTCTCATGACCGTTGGCAGCGGCGTTTCTCTCTTCGTAGAGATACTTCAGCGCGTCCAGAGACCAGCCGGGGAAGTTCTCGCTACCGTCTGCGTCAAGCCCGGAAAGAGCGTCCATATCCGGCCATCTCTTGTACCAGTCAGTGCGAAGTGCAACGAAAGCGCCGTCTGGAATCGGTCCGTATTTCTCCTCGTAAGCCTTGATATCCTCCACCGTCACTGCGTAATGGATATCGTCCTTCACCTTGTCCGTGATGTCGATCACGCAAAGCGGGAAGATCAGATCCTGCACACCGTACTGCTCGGACGTCTCTCTTTCGGGCACGAAATGAGCAGGAAAGTCGATGTGGGTTCCGAACTGTCCGGGGAATTTGAAGGTTTGGATCAGACAGTCCAGCATGGGATTGCCCCAGTCAAAGCAGACAGTACCCAGATCTACAGAACCTTCGGGGATTCCTGACCAGTAAGGGCTGTCATTGTTCAGAGAGTGGGAAAGCTCCACCCATTTGTACTTCTTCGCTTCAGCAAGTGCGTTCCAAAGCTTATACATAGAGATACCTCCGATAAAAAGATTTGCGTCAAACGCCACGGCGTTCGGGGTTGACGGATACAGCTATAGTTTACTATGGTTTATGTCGGATTGCAAGGGGCATGTGCTTCGATGCGGACAAATCGGGAGAATCTTTTTTTGTGATGCAAAAACATGAACAACGCCTGCACTGAGTGTTATAGGAAAGGTTTGTGCAGAAAATTTCAGAAATGGGGTGCAATCTTCACACAAATGTGTTAAAATAGAAAAAGGTATGCAAAAATGACGACTGTAGCCGAACGGAGAGGAAACATCAATGGGAAAGATATTTTATGTCATGGGAAAAAGCGCGACGGGTAAAGATACCGTTTATAATCGGCTGTTGGAAGATCCGACGCTACCATTGAAAACCGTGGTGTTGTACACGACCCGCCCGATTCGCGTCGGAGAGACGGATGGGGTGACCTATCACTTCCGCGATATTCCCTGGTTTAAAGAGCAGGAGAAGACGGGCAAGGTGATCGAGAGCCGCGTGTACCCGACGATGCTCGGACCGTGGTACTATTTTACGATGGATGACGGCCAGATCGATCTTACAAAAAACAGCTACCTAATGATCGGAACACCGGAGGGCTGCGTGAAGATGCGCGCTTATTTTGGGGAGGAACCGATCGTTCCGATATATCTTTCGATTGATGATGGTGAACGGCTGCGCCGCGCATGGGCACGTGAATGCAACCAGAAAAAGCCGAGATTTGATGAGGTTTGCCGGAGATATCTGGCGGACGAAGAGGATTTCGCCCCGGATAAACTTTTGGAGGCGGGGATCACGAGAACGTTTTGCAACGATGATGTGGATACGTGCTGCGAACAGGTGAAGGCAATGATCCGCGAGCGGCTGTAGTCATATAGATGTTTTGACTGCATTGGTGGTATAATATAGACAGTGAGCGAGGAGGAAGCCATGTTTGGGTTTGACGATATTTTGGGTCAGGATCCCATCAAAGCATATATGAAGCATGCCCTTTTGCGGCATCAGGTGTCCCACGCTTACATTATTTCCGGGGAGAAGGGCATGGGAAAGAAACTTCTCGCCAAGTCACTGGCGATGGCACTCCTCTGCGATGAGGGTAGCGGCGAGGCCTGCGGAAGGTGTCATTCTTGCATTCAGTTTGCGACGGGAAACCACCCGGATATTACCTGGGTGACGCACGAGAAGCCGAGTATTGGTGTGGACGAGATCCGCGACCAGTTGGTGGATCCGATGCTGATCAAACCGTATCACAGCCGGTACAAAGTTTATATCGTGGATGAGGCGGAGCTTTTGACGGTGCAGGCGCAGAATGCGCTCTTGAAAACCATTGAGGAACCGCCGGAGTACGGTGTGGTGATGTTGCTTTCCACCAATCCGGATATGTTTTTGCAGACGATTCGCTCCAGATGTACGATGCTGAAGATGATGCCGATCCCGGATGAAAAGATTAGACGGCTCCTGCTTGAGCGGGGTGTTCCGGAGAATCGGGCGGTGCGCTGTGCGGCATTTGCTCGGGGGAACCTGGGAAAGGCGATTGAGCT
>JAFQDI010000254.1 GCA_017416055.1 Lachnospiraceae bacterium | reverse complement strand
GTCACACTGACGCCGAAGGAGTACGATATTCTCAGGTTGTTTATGGAGCATCCGGGACAGGTGTTTTCTCCGAAGGAGATTTATCGCTTGGTTTGGAGTGATAGTCCTTATGGTGCGGAGAATACCGTGGCGGTCCATATTCGTCACCTGAGAGAGAAACTGGAGTTCAATCCGGCGGAACCAAGATACCTGAAGGTGGTCTGGGGGCAAGGATACAAAATTGACGGTTGAATGGAGATAGGTTCATGAAAAAATTGACCCATAACCTCGGAGCAAAAATCGCCGCAGTCATCTTCTGGGCGACGATGATGTTAGTCAGCGTAGGAGGTGCAGTCGCAGGCTATTGTCTGAATCGGATGGGATTCTACAGTGGCAGAATTGTCTGGGCATTCGGATATGAGTATCAGGAGAATATTGTCTTTGGCGAGATGGAAGAAGGGATGGTACCGGTGCATGAAGGCCTTTATCATTTTTGCTGGGCAATCCGCTATGGACTGATCTTCGTTGCTCTTGTCGCCGCTGTGCTGGCTGTCTTTGCACTGATCTTTTTGCTCTGCAGTGCGGGTCATCAACCCGACCGCAAGGAAGCGGAGGCGAACATCATAGACAAGATCCCGTTGGATTTGTTTGTGGTGGGAATCGCACTCATTGCCTTTGCCCTGGGAGAAGTTGCGGAGTGGAGTTTCTGGATGGCAGGGACAATCGGCGACATTGCCGCCATGGGCATCTGGATTGTTGTATTTTCCCTTCTGTTGTTGTGGTGTCTGATGTCGGCGGCCACCCGTTTCAAAATTGGTACACTTTGGAAAAACAATGTGATCGCCTGGGCGTTGGAGTTTGTCTGGAAGCAGCTGGTAGGAATATTTGAGGGTGTTTCCGAGATTTGTCGGGGAATTCCACTTTTGTGGAAGGTGATGCTATTGATCATTGGCATCAGCGTTCTGGAGATATTGACGTTGGCGCACTTCTATGTGTCAGAGCGGTTTATGACGCTGTGGTTATTGGAAAAGATTGTTCTGATCCCATTTATTCTGATGCACGTATTGTCCATGAAGAAGCTGAAAGCCGGAGGAGAGAAACTGGCAGAAGGCAATTTGGATTACCGCGTGAATACTAGATGGATGATGTGGGATTTCAAAAAGCACGGTGAGAACTTGAACAGTATCAGTGAGGGGATGCATCTTGCGGTGGAGGAGAAAATGAAAAGTGAGCGGTTCAAGACAGAATTGATCACTAACGTTTCCCATGATATCAAGACACCGCTCACATCGATCATCAATTATGTGGACCTGATCAAAAAGGAGGATCTGCAGAACGAGACAGTAAATGAATATGTAGACGTGCTGGATCGCCAGTCCAAGCGCCTGAAAAAGCTGATCGAAGACTTGGTGGAAGCATCAAAGGCTTCCACGGGAAATATATCGGTGGAGATGCAGAAAACCGCTGTCGGGGTGGTGCTGACGCAGGCGGCGGGAGAGTATGAGGACAGGATGAACAGCCGGAATCTGGAACTGTTCCTGAATCAGCCGCAGGAGGAGGTGTTCATCATGGCAGACGGACGTCTGTTGTGGCGAGTGTTTGATAACCTGTTGAGCAATATCTGCAAATACGCCATGAGCGGAACCAGGGTTTATCTCAATCTGGAGCGATCAAACGGCAAAGCAGTGATCACATTCCGAAACATCTCAGCCTATGCGCTGAATCTTTCCAGCGAGGAATTGATGGAAAGATTCACCCGCGGGGATCAGTCCCGCCACACGGAGGGAAGCGGTCTGGGTTTGTCCATCACAAAGAGTCTTACTGATCTGCAAAAGGGTGAGATGGATTTGTACACCGATGGGGATCTGTTTAAGGTGGTCTTGACATTTGACCAGATCATGACGAACAACTGTTGAAAATAGAAACAAAACAGGGGGCATGTCAAAATCTGACATGCCCCCTGCATACGTTATTCCATTAATATGCAATACCTTCTGCTACCATCGCAGTTGCTACTTTCAGGAAACCTGCGCAGTTTGCGCCGACCATCAGATTACCCTCGCAGCCGGCCTCGACGGATGCATCGTAGCTCGCATGGAAGATATTTTTCATAATGCCTTTCAGCTTTTCGTCTACTTCCTCAAAGGACCAGGACAGACGCTCAGAGTTTTGGCTCATCTCCAGACCGGATACGGAAACACCGCCGGCATTACATGCCTTGGAAGGTCCGTAGAGCACACCTGCGTTCTGGAATACCGCAATACCTTCGGGAGTGGTAGGCATGTTCGCACCCTCACACATCACCGTACAGCCGTTTGCCACCAGAATCTTCGCAGATGCTTCGTCGATCTCGTTCTGGGTAGCACAGGGAAGTGCGATATCACAGGGAACGGTCCATACACCGGAGCAACCTTCAGTATAGGTCGCATCAGGATGGGTGGCAACGTATTCTTTAATACGTGCACGACGCACTTCTTTGATCTCTTTAACCGCAGCCAAATCAATGCCGTTGGGATCATATACGTAGCCGTTGGAGTCACTCATGGTCACAACCTTACCGCCCAGCTCCTGAGCCTTTTCACAAGCATAGATAGCCACATTTCCGGAACCGGAGATCACAACGGTCTTTCCGACGAAGCTGTCGTTCTTCATACACTTCAAAGCTTCCTCAACAAAGTAGCACAGGCCGTAACCGGTTGCCTCGGTGCGGGCCAGAGAGCCACCGAAGGTCAGGCCCTTACCGGTGAGCACACCGGCCTGGAAGCTGTTGGTGATTCGCTTGTACTGGCCGTACATGAAACCGACCTCGCGGGCGCCTACACCGATATCGCCGGCAGGAACGTCCACGAACTGGCCAATGTGACGGTACAGCTCGGTCATTAGACTCTGACAGAAGCGCATTACCTCGCCCTCGCTCTTACCCTTGGGGTCGAAGTCAGAACCGCCTTTGCCACCGCCCATTGGAAGGGTGGTCAGACTGTTCTTGAAGGTCTGCTCAAATCCCAGGAATTTGATGACAGACAGGTTTACGGAAGGATGGAAACGCATACCGCCCTTGTAGGGGCCGATGGCGCTGTTGTACTGTACACGGTAGCCGCGGTTCACCTGAACATTGCCCGCATCGTCTACCCACGGAACGCGGAAAATAATGATACGCTCCGGTTCGACCATGCGCTCAATGATCCCGTACTTTTCATATTCGGGGTGACGCTCGACCAGTGGCTGAATCGATTCCAGAACCTCTGCCACGGCCTGAAGGAATTCGGGCTGCTCGGCATTGCGCGCTGCGAGTCCGTCATATACACGTTGTAAATAAGAATTGGTAAGCATAAAGTCATCTCCTTGATGTAAATATAGTAACTACCTGCAAGTATATGCAAATCGATAGACGTTATTATACGAAAAAATAGAAAAAAGGACAATACTTTTTTGAAAAAAACAGAAAAACCGCAAATTTTTCGGCAAGGGGTTGCCTTGCTTGCAAAAACGTGCCGGCTGGGCTATACTGAAACACAGAAAATACCGGTCAGGAGAGGAAATAATGACAGGAACATGTGTGATTGTGGGTGCGGGAGAGGTGGATGTACCCGAAATAAAGATAGAAGCGAAGGATTTTGTGATCGGAGCCGATGGCGGAATGGAGCATCTTG
>JAFQDI010000253.1 GCA_017416055.1 Lachnospiraceae bacterium | reverse complement strand
TGCGGTCTGATTGCGGGAACCGGATCCGCCTTATATATCAGAAAGAATGATGTGCTCACCCGGTACGGAGGATATGGCTACCTGATCGACACGCAGGGAAGTGGTTACACCATCGGAAGGGATGCGTTTCTGGCGGCGTTCCGCTATTATGACGGGCGTGGCGACGAGACGATCCTCTACGATTTGATCCGCGAGCAAATGGGCAGAGAGCCGGTGGAGAGTGTTCCGCAGATTTACAAAGGCGGCCGTGCATATATCGCGAGTTTTGCACGGACGGTGTTTGAGGGAAGAAGACGTGGTGACCGCGTTTGCGGACAGATTTATGATCATGCGGTGCATTGTCTGGCGGAGTTGGTACATCTGGGCGAGCGGGAACTCGGAAGTGAGTTCACGGTGGTGACCGGAGGAGGATTGTTTTCGGCGTTTCCTGAATACATGGAGAGCTTGAAAACGCAGATTTCCTCGGGCGTGACACTGGTGCAGATGGATGCGCCGCCGATTTATGGGGCGGCGGTGGAGGCTGCCTGGGATGCCGGGGTATCGGAGACAGAGAACTTCGGCAATCGGTTTATGAAAGACTATCGCGCACTGACCGGCAAGGGATGAGAGCGAAGGATGATAAAGAATAGTTTATGGGAGGAAAGCGGATATGGTACGTTTATATTTGATTCGTCACGGACAGAGCGAGGACAATGTGGTGAAATGCCAGTCGGGATGGAGTCAGAGCCCATTGACCGAAATGGGAAGAGCGGAAGCACTGGTCCTCAGAGATCGGTTTAAGGATATTCAGATCGACCACTATTTTTCCAGCGATCTGCGCCGCGCAAAGGAAACACAGGAAGTTGCTTTTCCTGACGTGGAGGTGACGGAAACCTGGCTGCTTCGCGAGATCAACACCGGAAGACTGCAAGGTGTGCGCGGAGTCGACAGCAAGGCGAAGTACGGAGATCTTTACACGAAGTGTAAAGATGAGAGAAACTATATTATCTTTAACGGAGAGAATAAGACTTTGGTGCGGGCACGAGCCAGAGAGTTTCTGAAATGGATGGAGACGCTGGAAGGAAATGTTGCCGTGTTCTCCCATCGAAACTGGATCAACTGCCTGATCGAGGATATGACCGGAATCGAGTGGGTCGAGGGAGGCCTTTTGGACAACGGAAAGATGTCCATCATTGAGTTTGATGGCAACGAATGGAAGATTATCGGTCTGAACGTGTGATGAACACAAAAATCCGGTAAACTTGATTGATAAAGAGCGATAAATCAGATAGAAGGAGAAAAACTATGAGCAAGAGACCTAACGTATTGTTTTTACTGGCTGACGATCAGCGCTACGGAACGATTCATGCACTGGGAAATGACGAGATCAAGACCCCGAATCTGGACAAACTGGTGGAGAGAGGATGTGCGTTTAACCGCGCATACATCCCCGGAGGAACTGCGTCCGCAGTATGTATGCCCAGCCGCGGTATGATCAACTCCGGCCGTACCCTGTTCCACCTTCAGGAGAACGGAAGAAACATCCCTGACTGCGATGTGACCATGGGACAGGCTTTTAGAGAAGGCGGATACCGTTGCTTTGAGACCGGAAAGTGGCACAACGGAGTGGGCAGCTTCGTTCGCAGCTTTACCGACGGTTCCGAGATTTTCTTTGGCGGCATGTGGGACCACTGGAATGTGCCCGTGTGCGATTTCCGTGAGGACGGTGTTTACGACAAGGCGATCAATTTCACCCCCAATTTCTCCGCGAGTCATGCGACCGTAAAGGTGTTGGCGGACAAGATCCATGCCGGAGTGCACTCCACCGAGCTGTTCTCCGACGCAGCGATCGACTTTATTGAGAATTATGACAAGGAAGAGCCTTTCTTCATGTACGTGGCGTTCCTGGCACCTCATGATCCCAGAACAATGCCGGAGGAGTTCCGCAATATGTATAACCCGGAGGAGATCACTCTTCCTCCCAACTACCAGTCCATGCCCACCTTTGATTATGGATGGATGTCCGGACGTGATGAGACAGTAGAGTCTTATCCCAGAAAGCCGGAGGCGGTGAAAAAGCATATCGCGGAGTATTACTCCATGATCAGCCACATCGATGCGAATGTGGGACGTATCATCAAGGCACTTGAGGACAAGGGTGAACTGGAGAACACCATCATCGTATTTGCAGGCGACAACGGTCTGGCACTTGGCCAGCACGGTCTGATGGGCAAGCAGAACATCTACGAGCACAGTGTACGTCTGCCGCTTGTGATGGCGGGCCCCGGAATCCCCGCGGGAAGCTCCAGAGACCAGTACGTATATCTGCTGGATATTTATCCTTCCCTCTGTGAGATGTGCGGCGTGAAAATCCCTGAATCCGTGGAGGGCAAGAGCTTTGCGCCCATGTTTGAACAGGAGGAGTATGTGACCAGACCGGACATCTATCATGCGTTCCAGGCGCGTATCCGCGGTGTGCAGGATGGGCGGTTCAAATTGGTTGAGTATCGTTGCGATAAATTGAAATTCACCCAGCTGTTTGACCTGAAGAACGATCCTTGGGAGACCCAGAACTTTGCGGGTGTTCCCGGATACGAGGGAATCCTTCAGAAGCTTCGTGCCCGCATGGAAGAGTACCGTGAGGAGTGGGACGAGGAAGGTCATATCTACGGGCGTCAGTATTGGGAGCAGTGGAGAAACTACGAGGCGGCTGAGGTTCACGGAGTGGATAAACCCAAAGGATCCAACATGGCTAATCAGGTAGGAGACTGGGGAACGGCCAGCCAGAAGAAGGCATAACGATGAAACCACCGATTTATACCGGCACTTGGGGAAAGTGCCATATTCAGGGAATCGCAGTTGATGAACAGAAAGGCTATATTTATTATTCTTTTACCACGAAGCTGGTGAAGAGCACGCTGGACGGTCAAATCGTCGGTTACGTGGACGGTCTGATGGGTCATTTGGGCTGTATTGCGTTCAATCCGGATGATGGACGGGTTTACGGCTCTCTGGAATACAAAAACGATGCGATCGGAAAGGGTATTCTGAACAATCTGGGCAGTAGTGAGCAGCTGGAGGATGCATTTTATATCGCGATCTTCGATGTGGACAAAATCGACCGACCGGATATGGATGCGGAAAAAGACGGGATCATGACCAGTGTGTACTTGCAGGAGGCGGTGAAGGATTATACCGGGACGGGAGTGGACCGTCAGGGAAATGTGGTACCGCATCGATATGGATGCAGTGGAATTGACGGAACTACATTCGGACCGATGTTCGGCGCGCCGGAAGACTCGAAGAAGTATCTTTTCGTCTGCTACGGCGTGTACGGCGATGTGACCCGTGATGACAACGATCACCAGATTATGCTCTGCTATGACACCTCAGACTGGGCGAAATATGAGCGGCCGCTGAGCCAGACATCGATGCACCGCGAAGGCCCGGAAGAGCCGACGGAAAAGTTTTTCCTCTTTACCGGAAACACGCGCTACGGCGTGCAGAATCTGGAGTACGATCCCTACACAAGGGCGTATTTCATGGCAGTATATTATGGGAAGAAAGAAAAGTATCCCAACTATCATCTGTATGCAGTGGATGCGAAAGTGGCACCGACGGTCCGGAAACTTCAGGGGCTGGACGAAGAAGGAAAGGTGGTTTCCCTTTTGCAGCTTGGGAAAACACACCCGGAGACAGGGATCCGAGGCTGGAACTTTGCTCACGGGGCGACAGGGCTTCACGCCTGCGGCGACGGGCGCTACTATATTTCAGAAAATCATGTTTCTCAGTCGGGACAGTGCGGAGTGATTTATCGGTATGTGTGGAATGGTGTATGTCCGTTTGTGCTGGAAGATTGAAACGTAACCAACTGACCGGGAATGCAGTGAAAATAGGAAAAACCGGGCTCCATGCCCCCAAAAGGGGGTGGGGTTGACAAATAAGGGGTTTTCTGCTAGAATCTAATTTGTAACAATTTTGTAACAATTTGAAACAAAGTTGTAACAAATCCAGATTTTATCGGAGGACCCCTTTATGTCACGAAAGGTTAAACGTTTGATCGCCGGTATACTAGCTCTGGTTATGGTGTTCGGAGGAGCCGAATACGCAGGCGGTATGGAAGCGAGATTTGCAGCGGCCCTTGAGTTGAATACAGGATCGGAAGATATAGACTTAGAGAAATTATTTGCTCAGGGCTATGAATGGGCACCGAAGGCAGAGCTGGTCGGTATCTACACCATTGATTGGGAAGATGTTGATCCGGACTTTTCCGGTGCATACGAGACAGAAGAAGATACATCGGAGAATACAGAAGAGAGTACAGAAGAACATACAGAAGCGCCTTCAACGGAAGCTCCGACCGAGGAGCCGACAGAAGAACCCACAGAGGAGCCGACAGAAGAACCCACAGAAGAGCCGACAGAAGAACCGACCGAGGAACCGACGAAATCTCCCGAGGAGGAGCGGGTGCCCTCTGCCTATGAGGGTTATGCCGTTATTTCATTGTTGACAGACTATGTGAATGTGAGAAGTGATGCCTCCGCAGAGGCGGCGATTGTCGGAAGAATGTATCCGGGTGCGAAGGGTGCGATCCTGGAAGTGCGAGATGGATGGTATCATATTACTTCCGGAAGCGTGGATGGTTGGATCAGCGCACAGTATGCCGTGACCGGAAGAGATGCGGATGCATTTGTCAAAACGCACATGAGTGCGACGATCACCGTGGCGACCGATGTTCTCCGGGTGAGAGTGGGGGCGGATGTGGAGTCTGCTTACCTTGATTACGCATTGCGGAATGAAACCTATGCGATGCTGGGCGAGGAAAACGGATGGTATTTGATCGAGTGTGAGCCCGGCGTTTACGGATATGTGAACGGAAATTATGTGACGATTGGCGCAAATCATAGTATTGCGATGAACAACGATGAGGTTGCAGCCTATGAATACCAGAAGTATCTGGAGACGAAGGCAGCGAGTATGGGCGCGCAGTTGCGAGGAGCGACCTATGCGACGGAGGAGCAGGTGATCCTGCTGGCGGCACTGTGTCGCCATGAGACCGGCGTGGATGAGTATTATGCGTCGCTGGCGGTGGCGAATGTGGTGATCAACCGTATCCTGAACGGATACTGGGGAACGACCATTGAGTCCGTCATCTATGCGCCCGGCCAGTTCCAGTATGTGGAGGACGGTATTTTGGACCGCTATATCAATAATCCCGGTGCGAACTGTATTCAGGCAGCGAGGGATGCTTTGGCCGGCATCAACAACGTCGGCGGTTACATCTATTTCTGCTCAGAGAAAAAAGCTCAGTACGATAAGTATGAGTCCTGGGTGAATATCGGCGGAAATGTATTCTATCAAAGAAAATAATCAGGATGTGCAAGAGGCTGCCCACAAAAGGGTGGCCTTTTGTTCAAATTAATAATTTGCAGGATTGCCAATTTGCCGAAAATGGGGTATGATATAGGTAACCGAGAAAGGAGGACAGAGATGGACGCAATTTTGTGGTTGATCATCATTATTGTATGTATTGTGGTCGAGATTCTGACGCTCGGGCTGACTTCGATCTGGTTTGCCGGCGGTGCCTTTGTGGCATTTATTGCGGCCCTGCTGTCAGCGCCGGGCTGGTTGCAGATTGTTCTGTTCATCGTGATTGCCGGTGCGTTGCTGATCTTTACCAGACCTTGGGCGGTGAAGTTTATCAACAAGGATACGGCGAAGACGAATTACGAGAGCATGGCCGGACGTGTTGGCGAAGTGACAGAGCAGATTGATAATCTGAGAGCGACCGGATGTGTGCGGATTGCCGGACAGGACTGGACGGCACGTTCTGCAGAGGAGACGGGGGTCATCCCTGTCGGCAGTGAAGTGGTGGTGGAGCGAATTGAAGGAGTGAAAGTGATCGTTACACCGATGAAAAAGGAGGGAACAGAATGAAGGCATTGTTAGCAGCAGGTTCAGGTGGATGGGTTTTAGTGATTTTATTCTTGATTGTGGTTTTGTGGATTTTGGCATCCTGTATTAAAATCGTTCCTCAGGCGCAGGCAGTGGTTCTGGAGCGTCTGGGTGGATTCCGTGCAGTTTGGTCGGTAGGTGTGCATTTTAAGACGCCGTTTATTGACCGTGTGGCAAAGAGAGTGAACCTGAAAGAGCAGGTCATTGACTTTAAGCCTCAGCCCGTGATCACGAAGGATAACGTTACGATGCAGATCGATACCGTTGTATTCTTCCAGATTACCGATCCCAAGCTGTATTGCTACGGTGTTGAGAATCCGCTGATGGCGATTGAGAATCTGACGGCAACGACGTTGAGAAATATTATCGGTGATCTGGAGCTGGACCAGACACTGACTTCCCGTGAGCTGATCAACACGAACATGAGAGCACTGCTTGATGTGGCGACTGACCCTTGGGGTATCAAGGTAAACCGTGTTGAGCTGAAGAATATTATCCCGCCCAGAGAGATCCAGGATTCCATGGAGAAGCAGATGAAAGCGGAGCGTGAGCGCCGCGAGAAGATTCTGCAGGCAGAGGGAGAGAAGAAGTCCACAATTCTGGTGGCAGAAGGCAAGAAAGAGTCTGCAATTCTTGATGCAGAGGCGGAGAAGCAGGCGGCCATTCTTCGCGCAGAGGCGAAGAAGGAAGCGATGATTCGTGAGGCAGAAGGTGAGGCAGAGGCGATCCTGAAGGTTCAGGAGGCGAATGCACAGGGTATCCGCCTGCTGAAGGAAGCCAGCGCAGACAGTGCAGTGCTTCAGATGAAGAGCCTTGAGGCGTTTGCGAAAGCGGCAGACGGAAAGGCGACGAAGATTATTATCCCTTCCGATATTCAGGGTTTGGCGGGCAGCTTGTCAGCTTTGACTGAGGTGGTGAAGGGCGGTAACGCTGAGTAATTTTCGGATTTTGAACAGATAGATGACTAGACTTCAATGGGACCGTTTTTGCTGCAGCAAGAGGCGGTTCCATTGAAGACTATATGAGGAAGATTGAGTAGAGATTGGTGAGAGAGATGAAAAAGACCCCGAGCAGAAATCCACATAAAAAACAGCTCATCATAGATCTGGCGCACATTGTGATCGGTCTCGCGGCGGTGGGGATCACAATTTTTGCGTTTTTGGATCTGGACAATCGGATGCAGTGGTTCCCGGCGGTGTTTGCGTTGGCGGCGCTGTTGAATTTTCTCAACGGCATCCCGCGTATGACGGGTAACGCGCACCGAAACCCTCAGTTAAAGGCCGGGATCGCACTGGTTATTGCCGGAATCGGCTTGCTTTTGTTTGCGGCAGTCAGTGCGTATACGCTCTGGAGGTAGGGATGCGCAGGGCAGAGATGTGGTTTTTGGAGGAAGTTGATTCCACGAATAACGAGATCCGAAAGCTCGGCGATGCCGGAGCGGAGGAAGGAACCATCGTGGTGGCTGAGCAGCAGACCGGAGGAAAAGGCCGTCGTGGTCGGGAGTGGTATTCTCCTGCGGGGACCGGTATTTGGATGTCGGTTTTGCTTCGACCGGAGCTTTCGCCGGACAAGGTGTCGGGGATGACGCTGATGGCGGCACTGTCTGTGTGCCGGGCGATTCGGACGGTGACTGGGCTGGAAACGCAGATCAAGTGGCCGAATGATCTGGTGATCGATGGGCGGAAAGTCTGCGGAATACTGACGGAGGCGGTGATGAGCGGAAGCGAACTTCGCTATGTCGTGCTGGGGATCGGAGTCAATGTGAACCAGACGGAGTTCCCGGCTGAGCTTCCCTACGCATATTCGCTGGCGATGGCGGCGGGGAGAGCGTTGGATCGGAAGCAGATCATTGATGAGATCGTGGTGTGTCTGGGCGAAGATTATGAGAACTATCTGCGATCCGGGGATATGCGTGGCCTGAAGTCGGATTACGAGAAGCATCTGGCAAATTGTGGGATGGCCGTGCGAGTTTTGGCTCCTTCGGGGGAGTGGTCCGGTGTGGCCGTCGGAATTTCCGACAGCGGAGATCTCTTGGTGCGCGACGAGACTGACGAGATGAAGCCGGTCAACTCCGGTGAGGTGTCCGTGCGGGGTATCTACGGATATACCTGACCGAAAGGAAAGATAGAGGAAAGATGAGATGAAGAACGAAGAAAATGTGCTGTGCGGGGCGAACTCCTACACACAGAAATATTATTTTAACACACGGTTCGACAAACTTCCGTCGGCAATCCGGAATGAATTGCAGATTCTTTGCGTAACCTACACCGAGGAGGTGGGCGGTTGCCTGACCATGGAGTTCAATGAGGACGGCGAGCTGGAACTCATTGTGGACAGTGACGAGAGAGACTATCTTTTTGATGAGATCGGAAGTGTGTTGAAGGTAAAGCAGATGCGTATGGATCATATGGAATTATTTGAGGCGTTGGAGTTGTTTTATCGGGCCTTTTATCTGGAGGAAACGTGAGCGAAATCAGAATTGGTGATGTGATTATTCCGGACAATATCTTTCTGGCCCCGATGGCAGGTGTTACCGACCTGCCTTTTCGCATACTCTGTCATGAACAGGGCTGCGCGATGGCGTACACAGAGATGGTCAGTGCCAAGGCGATCTTTTACGGGAACAAAGGCACGGACGCATTGATCAAGACGGATGCGCGGGAAGGGATGCTTGCGGTCCAGATCTTTGGCTCGGAGCCGGAACTGATGGCGGATATGGCGCTTCGGCTGGAAGAGGGTCCGTTTGCGCTGATTGATATCAATATGGGCTGTCCGGTGCCGAAGGTGGTGAATAACCGCGAAGGCTCCGCATTGATGAAGGACCCGAAATTGGCGGGAAGAATTGTCCGTGCGATGACAGACAAACTGCACAAACCGGTGACGGTAAAGATCCGAAAGGGGTTCGGAGCCGACGAGGAGACGGCACCTGAGCTTGCGAAAATTCTGGAGGACAACGGAGCTGCGGCGATTGCGGTGCACGGTCGTACCAGGGAACAGTTTTACAGCGGAAAGGCAGATTGGGCGACGATTGCGAAGGTAAAAAAAGCGGTGTCGGTTCCGGTCATCGGAAACGGAGATATTATGAGCGGTGCGGACGGTGTCCGCATGTTTGAGGAGACCGGATGTGACGGCATCATGGTGGCGCGGGGAGCGCAGGGAAACCCTTGGCTGTTCCGCGACCTGAAGGTCTACGGAGAGACCGGAAAATTGCCGGAGAGACCGGGGATGGAGGAGTTCAAACAGACGATACTTCGCCATGGTCAGCTGCTGTGTGAGGAGAAGGGCGAGTACATCGCAATGCGCGAAATGCGCAAGCATGTGGCGTGGTATACGGCCGGACTTCCGAACTCATCGGTGCTGCGTGGCAGGGTGAATGAACTGGAGCGAATGGAGCAGTTGGAAGAAATTATCGGGCAATTTGTTCGGGCGGCCGAGGGGAAGGGCAAAACGAGCTAAAGACGAGAGAAAAATGCAGGAAAACCTTGAAAAATCAAGGTTTTTCAGGGTTTTGACTGTTGACAAAATGAAGCCTTTGGGATAGAATGATATGACGGAATTAGCGTCGGCAAATGCCGACGCTAAACAATTGATATTAAACTTGCCTCTCACTGTGTGACGAAGGAAGTATTTGGAGGAAAACATGGCAGAAAAGAAAAATGTGTTAACCTATGCGGGCTTGAAAAAGTACGAGGAAGAGCTTTCCGATCTGAAGGTATACAAAAGAAAAGAAGTTGCACAGAAGATCAAAGAGGCGAGAGAGCAGGGCGACTTGTCTGAGAACGCTGAGTACGATGCGGCAAAAGAGGAGCAGCGCGATATTGAACTTCGCATCGAGGAACTGGAGAACCTGCTTCGCAATGCAGAGGTTGTGGTTGAGGACGAGGTTGAGCTTGACAAGATCAGCGTAGGCTGTATTGTCAAGGTATACGATGTTGAGTTTGACGAGGAACTGGAGTTTAGCATCGTTGGTTCTACCGAGGCGAACAGCCTGCAGAACCGCATTTCCAATGAGTCTCCCGTGGGCAAGGCATTGTTGGGCCGTCGTGTGGGAGACACCGTGATTGTTGAGACCCAGGCCGGAAACGTTGAGTACCGCGTGCTGGATATCAACAGAGTTTCTTAAGAATCGAGGAAAAAAGAGTGGCAGAGCAGAACAACAAGAATAACAATGTACAGGATCTGAATCAGCTGCTGAAGGTGCGCCGCGAGAAGCTGGCAAATTTGCAGGCTGAAGGAAAGGATCCGTTCCAGATCACCAAGTATGATGTGACCCATCATAGTATGGACATTAAGAACAATTTCGACGAGCTTGAGG
>JAFQDI010000252.1 GCA_017416055.1 Lachnospiraceae bacterium | reverse complement strand
TTGACCGGATGCAGAAACGCGTAATCACGATGAAACGCGGCGTCGTGGTCAGCGATGAGAAAGGTGGGTATCTTCATGAAGATTAGCACCTTTTTTTACTGTATGGGCCAGGGACTGCGTAATATTGTGCGGAATATCTGGTATTCGCTGGCGTCCGTCGCTACGATGGCGGCCTGCGTCTTTTTGTTTTGTGTTCTTTATTCGGTGGTGGCCAATATTGGTCACATGACTTACCGCATGGAATCCATGGTGGGGATCACCGTGTTTTTCGATGAAGGCATGAAGGAGGAGGAGATTCTGACACTGGGCGAGATGATCGGTGATCGGTCGGAGGTTTCCTCCATGGTCTACACTTCTGCGGAGGAAGCGTGGGAGAAGTTTAAAGAAGAGTATTTCGCGGAGAATCCGGGATTGGCGGACGGATTTGCCGGTGACAATCCGTTGGCGGATTCAGCATCCTACGATATATATCTTCACGAGGCTTCGCAACAGGCTGATTTTGTGAAGTTCCTTGAGGGAATTGATGGAATTCGCAAGGTAAATTATTCCAGTCTGACGGCGGAGAGTCTGACCACTTTTAGAAATGTTTTGGTGGTGGTGTCGTTGGGGCTGATCGGTATTTTGCTGGCGGTATCCGTGTTCCTGATCGGAAATACGGTGGCGGCAGCGATCGTCAGAAGAAAAGAAGAGATTCGTATTATGCGATGGATCGGAGCGTCCAACATGATGATCCGTGCGCCGTTTGTGATGGAAGGACTGGTGATCGGTTTGCTGGGAGCAGCGATCCCGCTGGTGGGAGTGTGGTATGCATACGGTGCGGTGGTGGAGCTGGCGCTGGAGAAACTGGTGATTTTCTCGGAAGTGTTAGCGTTCCTTCCGGTCGAGACGGTTTTTCGCGTGCTTTTGCCTGCGGCACTGGTTCAGGGCGTGGGGATTGGATTTTTCGGAAGCCGTATCTCTGTCCGCAGATATCTGCGGGTTTGACGGTGAAGGATTGCGTGTGAACAGAGATGTTGTTTTACATCGGGGATGAGCATGATTGAAGGAGATTGCGTGTGACGGACAAACGAAAAAGATTAAGCTGGAGACGCAGATTGACTGCGATACTGATGACGGCAGTGTTGTCGGTCGGAGTGGTTGCTGCGGCTTCGGGGATTCAGGACAATAAAGACAAGCTGGATGACGTTCAGGACAATATCAACCGCATCGAAGAGGAGCGGAAAGCGACGGAACAAAAGCTGGCGGAACTGAAAGAAAAGCGCGAGGATGCCGAAAGCTATATTGCTGCGCTGGATGAGGAAATTCGTGCGGTGATGGATGAGGTCGCATTGATGACAGAGGAGCGATTCGCCGTGATGCAGCAGATCGAGGCGGTTTCGGACAAACTTGCGGAGGCGGAGGATGCGGCTAAGGAACAGTATGAGAAGATGAAACTGCGCATCCGCTACATGTATGAGCGCGGCGAGACGGAGTATTTGGAGTTATTGCTGACCTCCGAGAACTTTACGGACTTCCTTGGACGGACCGAGTATATTTCACAGATATCCGAATATGATAGAACCATGCTGACGCAGTATCAGAAGACGATCGATGAGATTAATGCCTCCAAGACAGAGCTGCTTAAACAAAAGGCGGAACTGGAGATAAAGGAGACATCGTTGAAGGCGAAGGAGGCTTCGCTGGTGTTGCTGGCGGAGGCGAAAGCAGACGAATTGGACGAGCTTCAGGATGAGATCGATCATACGGATCATCTGATCGTGGATTATGATCAGGCACTGGCGGCGGAGGAAGCTGAGCTTCTGAAGATCCAGAAGGAGATTGAGCGTTTGGAAGAAGAGGAGCGCAAGCGCCTCGAGGAAGAGAAGAAGCGTCAGGAAGAAGAACAGAAGCGCCAGGAAGAGGCGAACAAGAATAATCAGAACAATTCCGGCAGCAGTGATCAGCAGGTATCGAATAAAGGTATGATCTGGCCGGTGGCAAGCTGTACGAGGATCACCTCGTTGTTTGGTTACCGGATCGACCCGATCACCGGTGAGGCAGACGGAACACTGAGTAATCATAAGGGAATTGACATCGCACTTCCTTACGGAGCCCTTGAGGGAGCCCCGGTTTCCGCGGCGGCGGGAGGTCAGGTGATCATTTCTCGCTATAGCACATCTGCGGGAAATTGGATTATTTTGTATCACGGAAACAGTACATACACCGTGTATATGCATCTGAGCCGGTTGGATGTTTCCGAGGGAGACTGGGTCAGCCAGGGACAGACAATTGGTCTGGTGGGCAATACCGGGTGGTCCACGGGAGCGCATCTGCACTTTGAAGTGCGCATCGGTGGATTTATCAATTCGACGTATTCGGTAGATCCTTTGGGCTATGTGGCACCGTAAGCATCGGATGAAAGAGGAAAAAGCCTGCATAGCGGGCGATAGGAAATAGAAGGAAGTGACAGCAATGGATGAAGAGAAGAAGACAACTGAAGTGACCCTGCAGGAAAATCCGGCAGCTGAGGAGGAAAAAGGTGCTCTGGTGAGCTCTGCGGAGGAAGTGGATACCGAAGCGCTGAGGCAGCGGATCGCGGTTTTGGAAAATTACCGGGAACAGGCAGCGAAGATTCGCCGCAGTGACAAGATCGCAACCGGAGTGGTCGGTGCGCTGTTGGGCGCGTTGTTCGCACTTCTGGTGATGATTCCGTTTGTATTTACCCTTCAACAGAATAATCAGCCGCCTGTCGATGATCAGCAGGATATGCTGGTGAGCGATGAGAACAGCCCGTTCTACGGAATGGATACGGAGAAAATTGAGGAGATCCTTGCATATTTGGATGCATACTTTTTGTATGATAACAAGGTGGAAGTAGAGAAATTGGAAGACGCCATCCTGCACGGCCTGATGGGAGGTCTGGGCGATGACTACGCATGTTATTACGACGAGGAAGAGTTTAAGGAACTGATGGAAAGCAACGAAGGTGCTTACTACGGCATCGGAGTGCAGGTTTCTCAGAATTTGGAGACGAACGTGATTACCGTTACTCATGTGTTCCGCAACAGTCCCGCATTGGAGGCCGGCATGAAAGAGGGCGATATCATTGTTGGTGTGGCAGGGCAGGACATCCGCCAGATGCTGATTGATGATGTGGTAAATCTGATCAAGGGTGAAGCAGGCAGCAAGGTAGAGATTGTCGTGTACCGCGAGAGTACCAAAGAGAACGTGACGATGCAGGTTGAACGCCGCAAGGTAGAGCAGGACTTTGTGTACTGGGAGATGATGGAGAATAAGGTTGGATATATTGAACTGATCCAGTTTGCGGGGAATGCATCCGGGCAGTTTGCCGAGGCACTGAAAGACCTGAAAGCACAGGGGATGGAGGGCCTGGTTTTGGATCTTCGCGGAAATCCCGGCGGCCTGCTGGACAGTGTACTGGACATTGCGGCCCAGATGCTTCCCGGCGGACCGGTTCTGACGATCAAGAGTAACTATACCAAAGACGAAGTGTACAAAGTACCGGCCAGTGGGTTTGACTATCCGTTAGTGGTTCTGGTGGACGGATACAGTGCCAGTGCCGCAGAGGTGCTTAGCGGTGCAATTCAGGATTACGGCGTGGGAACTCTCGTTGGAACAACGACCTATGGAAAGGGTATTGTGCAGCAGATTGTTCCGCTGAGCGACGGTAAGACCGGAATCAAGTTTACGACATCTGACTACTATACGCCAAATGGAAGAAATATCCACGGAATTGGAATTGAGCCGGACGTGATCATTGAGTATGATCTGGAGAGCGAGACGGACAATCAGTTGGAGAAGGCACTTGAGGT
>JAFQDI010000251.1 GCA_017416055.1 Lachnospiraceae bacterium | reverse complement strand
CATGGGACACCATGGAGTGGGAATTTTCTGGAATGTGACTGAGTGGACCATTAGTGAATGAGAGGATAACAATGTCAGAATTGTTGGAAGTAAAACATCTTTACGTCAGCTTTTATACCGGTGGCGGAGAGATTGAAGCGGTGCGGGACGTATCCTTCTCCTTAAAGGCGGGGGAGGTGCTGGCGATTGTCGGCGAGTCCGGCTGTGGAAAAAGTGTTCTTTGCAAATCCATTATGAAATTGTTGCCGGAGAATGCGAAGATAAAGAGCGGAACCATTTCTGTGGACGGTGTGGACATCACGAATTACCGTCAGAGGGAGATGGAGAAGCTGAGAGGAAAACTATTTTCCATGGTGTTTCAGGATCCGATGAATGCACTGAATCCTACGATCACCATCGGAGATCAGATTGCGGAGGCGGTACGGGTGCATCATCCCGGACTGCCTCATCGTGCTGTCCGTGAGCGGGTCATCGAACTGATGAGATTGGTGGGAATTGAGGAGCCGGAGGCGAGATACAAAGCCTACCCCTATCATTTTTCCGGGGGAATGCGACAGCGAAGTGTGATGGCGATCGCACTTGCGTCAAATCCGAGAATGTTGTTTGCCGACGAGCCGACCACGGCGCTGGATGTGACGATTCAGGCGCAGATACTGGATCTGCTGAGAGAAATTCAGCAAAAACTTGGCACCGCCACGATTTTGGTCACCCACGATCTGGGCGTGGTGGCGAGAGTGGCTGATCGAGTTGCGGTGATGTACGCCGGAAAGATCGTGGAGATCGGCACCACAGATGAGATATTTTATGATCCGAAACACCCTTACACATGGGGGCTGATGCGCTCCCTCCCTGCCTATGCGAAGCGCGGGGAAGAGCTTTACACCATTCCGGGAATGCCGCCCACACTGATCAACCCGCCAAAGGGCGATGCCTTTGCCTGCCGCAATGAGTATGCGTTGGCGATTGATTACGAGGAGATGCCTCCCATGTTTCAGGTGAGCGATACCCATTTTGCGGCGACGTGGCTGTTAGATGAGCGTGCGCCGAAGATAAACGCACCCGTGGGAGGTGATTTCCATGAGTGAAAAATTGTTGGATGTGCAGCACTTAAGCCACTGCTTCCGGCTGGGAAAACAGGCGGTGATCAAGGCGGTGGACGATGTTTCTTTTCAGATTAACCGGGGAGAAATTTTTGGCCTGGTGGGAGAGTCCGGCTCCGGAAAATCCACGGTTGCTAGATGTGTGATGAATATTTACCGGCCGACAGCCGGAAAAATAATCTATCAGGGGATCAATACCTGTGATCCGAAACAGTTTAAAGCCAATCGGGCGAGGCTTCAGACCACAAGACAGCTAATCTTTCAGGATTCCTCATCCAGCTTAAATCAGCGGATAAAGATCTCGGAGATCATAGCGGAACCCATGAAAATCAATCATATCAAGCCTCCCAGGGGAACTTACCGGGATGAGGCGGCGTTCCAGCTTTTTTATGTGGGTATGGATGCCGGCTATCTGGACAAGTATCCCTCACAGCTGTCCGGCGGTCAGCGCCAGCGCGTGGCCATTGCAAGAGCGCTCGCCATGGAGCCGGAGCTTTTGGTGGCAGATGAGCCGATAGCATCCTTAGATGTGTCCATTCAGGCGCAAATCATCAACCTGTTCAGGCATTTGCAGGCGGAGCACGGCTTTTCCATCCTGTTTATCGCCCACGATTTATCTGTGGTCAGATATCTCTGTGACCGGGTGGGCGTGATGTACGCAGGAAAATTGGTGGAGGCTGCGCCTACGGAGGAATTGTTTGCAAATCCACTTCACCCTTATACGAAGGCACTGTTGTCGGCAATACCTATCCCCGATCCGAGACGGGAGCGGGCAAGAAAAGCGAAAGACTTTACTCCGGAAGACGGCTGGAGAGAGGGAACATTGGTTGAGGTCCTTCCGGACCATCAGGTGTTGATGAGGGAAGGAGGAAGAGGAGCATGAGAAAAACCCCTTTTCTCTACTACGGACAGAAGCTATTGTGGTTTGTAGTGAGCCTCTTTGTGCTGTCCGTGTTAGTGTTTTACATTTCCAGACTTGCACCTGGAGATCCGCTGGTGTCCTACTACGGAGACCGGGTAGAAAAGATGAGCCCTGAGGAGCGGGAGTGGGCTGAAGAAAAATTGGGACTTAACGATCCCATCCATGTGCAGTACGTTCGCTGGCTGGAGAACGGACTGAAGGGGGAGTTTGGAATTTCCTTCAAATATAAGCGGGACGTGCTGGAGGTGATCGGCGACCGTCTGGGAAACACACTAATTTTAGGCGGCGTGGGATTTGCGCTGACCTTTGTGTTGTCCTTGCTGTTGGGTGTATTTTGTGCGTGGCATGAGGATAAATGGCCGGACAAGCTGATCTGCAAGGCGGGAACCGTCACTAGTTGTATTCCGGAGTTCTGGCTGTCGCTGGTCCTGATCTTGATTTTTTCCGTTACCTTGCGGCTGCTGCCCAGTGGTGGCGCATATTCGGTAGGAAATGCCGACGATGTGTTTGACCGCATCGTACATCTGATTCTGCCCCTTACCGTGGTGGTGGGCGGTCATCTGTGGTATTACGCCTACATGGTGCGAAACAAGCTGCTGGAGGAGGTACGTGCGGAATACGTACAGTTGGCCAAATCCAAAGGCCTTTCCAAGAAAAAAATCATGTTTAAGCATTGCCTTCGGAACATCATTCCGTCCTATTTGAGTCTGATGGCGATTTCGGTGCCACATATTCTGGGTGGTACCTATATCGTCGAGACGGTGTTTTCCTATCCTGGAATCGGGACGCTGTCCTACGAGAGCGCCCGCTACCGGGACTATAACCTGCTGATGCTTCTGTGCATCTTCTCCGGAGCCATCGTGATTCTCAGCAATCTGGCGGCTCAGGTCATCAATGAGCGGATCGATCCGAGGATGAAGGAAAATCAGGCAGTGGAAACGGAGGTGACGCGCCGTGGATGATCGTTTTGTTCAAGTCGGTATCCGGGAGACGAAAGCTCCGCAGGAGATGCGAAGGCCCTGGTATGAGGGAAAGCCTCTTTTTGCAATGATTCTTCTCAGCGTTGTCGTAGTCGGCTGTATTTTATGTGAAGCGTTTATCCCCAAAGATCCTACCTACATGGACCTTTATCATGGAAACCTAGCTCCCTCAAAGGAATTTTGGTTCGGAACCGACACGATGGGACGGGATATCTTTTCCATGATCTGGTACGGAGGCAGAGTATCTCTGCTGATCGGTGTGATTTCCACCGTGATTTCCACGCTGATCGCAATACTGTTCGGAGCGGTCAGCGGAATGTCACCGAAGTGGCTGGACGACCTGCTCATGCGAATCAATGAGATTATTCTCAGCGTTCCGGGACTACTCATTATTGTTCTCTTGCAGGCGATCCTCGGCAAGGCCAATGTGTTCAGTATTTCTCTGGTCATCGGAATCACCGGTTGGACCAGTATTGCGAAGGTGGTGCGCAGCGAGGTGCGCCAGATTAGAAACAGTGAGTATGTGATCGCAGCCAAATGTTCCGGCGCGGGATTTTTCCACATTCTGCGAAAGCACCTG
>JAFQDI010000250.1 GCA_017416055.1 Lachnospiraceae bacterium | reverse complement strand
GTACGCACCGTTTCCCTTATCTCCGGAAGCTTCGGCGGCATCAATCTTGAGGATATCAGCGCACCCCGCTGCTTCGAGATCGAGCGCAGACTTAAGGAGGAGTGCGACATTCCGATCTTCCACGATGACCAGCACGGTACCGCTATCATTACCCTTGCAGGTATGCTGAACGCGCTGAAGGTTGTCGGAAAGAAGAAAGAAGATGTTAAGATCGTTACCTCCGGTGCAGGAGCTGCTGCGATCTCCATCGTTAAGCTGCTGCTCTCCGCAGGCTTTAAGCATGTTACCATGTGCGACCGTACCGGTGCAATTTACAAGGGCCGTGAGAAGGGCATGAACTGGATCAAGGAAGAGATGGCAGAGGTTACCAACCTTGAGAGAAAGCAGGGTACCCTTGCTGACATGCTGGTTGGCGCTGACGTATTCATCGGTGTTTCCGCTCCCAAGCAGGTTACCACTGAGATGGTTAAGACCATGAACAAGGATGCCATCATCTTTGCATGTGCTAACCCTACCCCCGAGATCTTCCCCGATGAGGCGAAGGCAGGCGGCGCTAGAGTGGTTTCTACCGGCCGCAGCGATTTCCCCAACCAGATCAACAACGTTCTGGCATTCCCCGGAGTATTCCGCGGAACCTTCGACGTTCGCGCGAGCGATATCAACGAGGAGATGAAGATGGCTGCTGCTCAGGCACTGGCTGATCTGATTACCGATGAGGAGCTGAACGAGGATTACATCATCCCTAAGGCATTCGATCCTCGCGTTGGTAAGGCTGTTGCTGCAGCAGTTGCAGAGGCAGCAAGAAAGTCCGGCGTGGCTAGAATTTAATTTACTTACAACGCCCAATATAGATTACTCATTTTGCGGGAGGCGCTGTCATCGTTTGGTGGCAGCGTCTTTCGCATGTAAATGATCGTGACGAAAAGCTGCCTATCCGATATTGATAAACCGGAAACGGGTAATCCGGGGAAAATAAACTTGCTATTTGAAAGCGCGGATGATATAATTTAAAAAAGGGCGAAAGCGAGGGTACGTGACAAGATGAAAAAAACGGCAGGAGCATTTGTTATGGTATTTTGATGATACTGATTTTGGGACTTAGTGCGTGTGTGTCGGGAAACGCGACATCGACAGAAAAGCCGGAAGAGGAAACCGCCGACAGATCAACGGATGGCGATGACCTTCTTCAGGATGATTCGACCGGGAAGTGCAGAATACAATCGATGAAGGAAGCACAGAGGAGCCTTCCACAGAGGGTGCTCAGACGAGATATCCGCTGAGAGAAGGAAGCCCGCTTATTACCTTGCCCGAATATGCTTATGATACCTATCTGGACTACTGGGATGTGGAAAACAAGGCGGAAATGCTTCTGTTTACGGCAGAGAACGGGGACGGGCATGCACAGTACCTACAGGATCTTTCTGCTGCGGGATTTGAACTCTATGCAGAAAACGAGATTGCGGGAAACCTTTACTCTACCTGGACGGGAAAAGATACGAACGTTACCGTGATGTATTTACCGTCACAGAAGCGTGTTCAGGTTCTTGCGGAGCCTTCGTCCATCGGATTGCCGGGGCTTGAGGAGGACAATGTTTATACCGATGAAGGATACGGGAACCTGATTGTACAAATTGGTTCATATTTCGGTGCTACGGACAAAAACGGAGGAATGAGCTTCATCTATCGGCTTTGTGATGGCAGTTTCATTGTGGTAGATGCCGGCTATCGGCAAAAGCATTGTGCGGACAGCCTCTATGAGACGTTGGCAAAGTATGCTCCTGATCCGGATAATATCGTGATTGTGGCTTTTTTCTTAACGCATACGCATATTGATCATGTCGGTGGTTTTTATGAATTTATGGATTACTATCAAGATAAGGTGACGATCGAACAGTTTATTTACAATTATCCGATCAGAAGGGTTTTTGAGATGACAGGCACAAAAGTGCAGCACCTTGCGGACCGAATGCCAGCCCGGTGGTAGAAAGCTTGTACGGCAGTTATTTGAAGTCGGATATCATTCAGGTTGCCCATCATGGAGGGCCGGGGGCAACATTAAAACTGAATCAGGCCATTGATGCGGATGTTGTACTTTATCTTGCGGGGAAATTTAATTTCGAGATATTTTACGACACAGAATACAATTCATTGTTTAAAGATGCAGAGTATTTGTATCTCGCTCATTCCAGTGCGACCATGATTCCGCTTCCGTTTGACCCGGAATTGGTGGAGACCTGGGAACTTTTGGAGCAGGAATGATATACATAGAAATGAGTTGAGGCAAACAGATGAAGTGTTACGAGACGGTGTGGGAGATTTTTAACCAGTGCGCGAATAATCAGATGAGGGATGTTTTCTTCGATGAGATTGAGATCGACGATCCGGAACAGTTTATTCAGGCTAAATTTAAAGGGAAGAATTTGACCTACGAAAAGGAAGTGCTGGCGGATGGAACGATTCTGTTTCATATTGATGCGTCCGGCATTCGACAGAGATACACCTTCACCGAGATTTGAGATAATGAGAGATCAATGCGGCTTAATGCCGCCTGAACGAAAAATAAAGGTGCGACGGCACGAAAACGGAGGGCAGTTATGGAAAAGTATATGATGGCCATTGACCAGGGAACGACTTCCAGCCGCGCGATCCTGTTTGATCAGCACACACGGATCGTGGCAAGTTCTCAGAAGGAATTTACGCAGTATTTCCCTCAGGCAGGATGGGTAGAGCACGACGCGAACGAAATTTGGATCTCTATCCTTTACGTCATGATGGATGTGATCACCAAGGCACAGATCAAGCCGGAGCAGGTTGCAGGTATCGGCATCACGAACCAGCGTGAGACGGCGATCGTCTGGGATAAGAACACAGGTGTGCCGGTGTACAATGCGATCGTTTGGCAGTCCAGACAGACGGCGGACATCTGTGACAAACTGAAAGCGGACGGTTACAGCGACATGGTGAAGAAAAAGACCGG
>JAFQDI010000249.1 GCA_017416055.1 Lachnospiraceae bacterium | reverse complement strand
TTTGAAGAAGCCTTCCACTGGGGTCGTGGATCTCCGAGTACACCTTGGTGTTGTCCTTGTAGGTGGCAGGAAGGAAGGCAGCAGCCTCCTTCTTCGCTTTGCCCAGGAGCTGTTTGCTCATATAGTCCAGAGGCCCCCGCATAAATTCATCGAAGTTCTTCGCAAATTTATCCATATTGTCGGGGGTCGCACCTACAGAGTTCGCAAACTTCCGGACAAAGTAGGGCATATTCTTGTAGAACTCATCGTACTCGCCGGCCAGTCCGTCCTTGATCTGGGTCAGCGGAACCGCAGCATTGCCATTGTAGGAGCTGATCACATTTCCCTCAAAGGTGGTTATGTTGAACAGATAGGTGTCTCCGGTGATCAAACCTTTCAGACCGATAAGCTCTTCGCCCTTTTCGTTTTTCTGATACAACAACTCGGTGACCCCCAGATCCAGCTCATGCTGAGGCAGCCAGTCACCATCCTTGTAGGGCTTGATGCCCATTTCCTTGATCTCCAGTTCGAGAACGTAGCGTTCTTTCTCCAGCTGCTGATCTGCAATGCTCAGCTCCTCAATATAGTAGTCCAGCATATAGCGGGCCAACTCCAGACCGTCTGCACGGTCGGCTGCCCACCCGAACGGCAGAACCGTGGAATAGTAGTAAACTTCAGCTTCCACGCAGGCTGCGCAGTAGCTCTGAATGGTCTCGTCGGGGATATATTGCAGCAGACGGGTCATCTCGGTGTAATATTCCTCCACCGCCGGTTTGATATGGGCACCCCAGTAGGATTCGTCCACCGAGTACATCTGACGCAGATAATTCAGGCGCATATCGCGACAGTCCAGCTCATATTCGTAGCCGATCGTCAGCCATTCAACTCTCTCCTGAGCCTCCAGACGGTAACAGTCATTGCACTTATAGGTGATTTGATCTGCGCCGTCGATATGCCGCTGGGACTTGTCGTGGGCATCCCAGATGGCTTCCCATTTCTGGCCGTGCTCGATCTGATCATTGAAATATTCGCTGTACCGCGCATCCGCCGCATTCTCCCAGACTTCCTCGATGGATTCGATCTGGGAGTCTCTGGTGTAAAGAGGGCTATAGGGATTTAAGTAGTTTCCGTTCATGTCCGTGACAGTGTGGGTCAGATCCTGACGCTTCGCCAGCTGATACTCGTAATAATCTGCAAACAGATCATAACAGAACAACTGTGAAGCCGCGGACAGATCCATCTCCGGATCCCACCCTTCTGCCTGGAATGCCGCATTCAGCATATCGTCGTCCATCATGGTGGACTGGTAGGGCAGGATCTTGTCGCCGTATTTGCCCGGAATGGTGTTGATAATGGTGTCGAAGTATTTATCGTGGGTAGCCGTGTGGGTCTCCACCAGATATTCCTCGGCCGCCTCCAGATTTCCCACAGCCACATAGCTCATCGTTGTGGTCTTTCCGGTAAATTCCTGATCAGAGCCTGCCTTCAGCGCCGTCACCAACAATTCATACAGGTGAGGGTATTGCTCAAAAGGATGAATACCGGTCCGCGCCTGTTCCTCCATGAGAAACTGTCTCGCCTCCAAAAACTGGTTGGCGGACACACTGTTCCAGTAGGTCTCTGCGCTGCGGAAAAGATATTCCAATGCCTTGAGCCCCTCACCCTCTTCCAGCGCAATACTAGTGAGTAACTGCAGCGCGGGGCCGAAGCCCTGCTGCTCGGTGATCGCCTCCTCGGCGTATTTCTTCGCATTCCGGATGTCGCCCTTCTCATAATAGCAGGAGGCAATGTTGGTCAGTACAATGGCCAGATCTCCGGTCTGATCGTAGACGATCTCGAAAAGCTCCAGTGCCAGATCATACTCCTCCACATACATCAGCATGGTTCCGTAGTTGTTTAGCAGCACCGGATGGGGGTACATACTGATTACCGCCAGCCCTTTATCCAAGGCATCAACCGTTACCTCCCCTTCCATCTGACAGGTCAGCATCTCGGCACCGTAGGAGAGAATGTGCTCAGCCCTCTGTTCATCGGTCATGCCCTCCATCTCGTCATAGAGCGTACCCCACCAGTAATTCAGAATGGTGAACATATCATTGATCAGATAGTCCACTTCCTCGTCTTCTCCGGTCTGACCGCTGCCGCCGTTACCATTTTCTCCGGTCCCGGACTGATCACCGTCTCCATTGCCGCCGCTGCCTTCCACCACGAAAAACTCCCGGGGCAGCTCCGACTCAATATCCTCAAAATGAAGTACCGTCTGATGTTCGCCTCCGTACACCACCGTGATCTCACCGAAATCAACGCCGGCAGCCAGATTGCTTCCGAGAATATAATCCGCTCCCACCGGCAGAACCGAGCCGGAATTTTCGGTGCTTCCTTCGGTCACATCTTCACCTGCGGAAGTTTCTTTCCCGTTTGTCTGCCCGGAAGTGCTTTCGCTTCCGGAGTTTTCCGTCTCGTTGCTTCCGCTTCCCAAACTGCATCCGACCAAACAGGATCCAAGCATGGACAGAATCAATGCGGCCACAATTACTTTTCTGAACTTACGCATCACTGTCCACCTCCGATCAAATCACCCAGCAGGTCATCTAGATCAACATCTCCGCCAATCAGATCATTGATATCGAAATCCTCACCAAACAGATCCTCCAGGTCCTTTATCTCGTCCTCCGACAGATAATCATCCAGATCTCCGATATAGTTGTCCGGGATATCACCGATACCGGACTGATCCGGGCTGTCTGTCTTGGTGTAATCCGCCGGGATTTCAAACAATAGTCCCTCCGGCGCCTCTGCGCGAAGCTCCATAACGCTGAAATAGCTCACCTCGCCCTCGGCCTCCATGCCGAGGACGGCAATCTTTCCTTTCCGGATGAAGAAGGTGATTGCCTCTCCCGAAGCCGCTTCATACCGGTCGTAAAGCATCTCCTCCCCGTTGACGGTCGCCTTTCCCTGACGGACAAAGTCCAGAGTGGAAAACAGTTCTGCGTCCGACGCTGTCTTTGCCTTCGCATAGGTCTTCGCTGCCAGATCCACCTCCCAGGTGTCGGTTCCGTCATATACCTGAGTCATCTGCATCTCCATCCCCATCGCCTTCATGGAATTGTTGGTAAACAGCTTTCCGTCCTTTCCTGCCAGCACCATACTTCCGGTCACCTGATAGCTTGCGCCCTCCTCCGTTACCGTCTGTGTCAGCTTCAGTTCCATGAAAAAATTTCCGCTGACCAACAGCTTCACCGCCGGTGCCGACGGCAGATCAGACTTTCCGGCATAGATCACACTGCCCGAAGACTGGGAATATACCGTCGCCGGAATGATGAGTCCCGCCAGCAAAAAGACTGTCATTACCATACAGCACAGTTTTTTTCTTTTCATGACTCCCCTCTCTTTCCCAAATGATCACGCTATGTATTTTTTCTTCCGTGCCCTGATCAAAGCCCGAACAGATCCTTCCAGCTGCTCTTCTTCGGCTCAGGCTTCACATAGTTAAAGCCTCCCACCGGCTCGCCCACCAAAAATCCGATGTCGGCGCGATCCGCATCCCCCTCAAAGCAGTGTTCAAAATCCACATGGAAGCATGCGCCGCCAACCATCTGATAGAGGTGGTCATTGCTGGGGTATTGGCCTGCCTGACGGAATCCGCTCTGCAGCACGATACTGCGGTACTGCTCCACCGCCGCTCTCGCCGCCTGATTTCCGCCGTCAAAGCTTGCGGAGAAGATATACTGGCCGGGATTATAACTCTCGATTCCGAACTCCTTGCCGCCGCAATTCCACTTGGGGTACTGGGACAATTTCTCATCCCATTCTGCCATTACCGCTGCATCCTTCGCCGCGGCCGCCTGCTCCTCCGCTACCGCTGCGGGAAGCTTCGTTCCGCAGGCCGCGCAAAACTTGGTTCCCACATCATTTTGCTTACCGCAGTTTGTGCATACGGCACCCTGTGCGACAGTCTGCTCGGGGAGCTTTGTTCCACAGGACTGACAGAATTTCGTATTCGCGTCCGCAGGCCGTCCGCAGTTGGAACAAACCTTCAGATTCTTGGTCATCTCGGTCGCATAGCTTTTGGCCATCTGCTCAAATCCGGCAAACGCTCCTGCCAGCCCGCTGAATCGCTGCGCCGTCTGCTCCGGCTGTGCTGCAGCCGTTGTCTGCGCCGCCTGCTCCTGCTGCGGCTCATCGCCGATAAACGCATCCTCGATCTTATCCGCCGCCTTATTGACCAACTCCGTCGCCTTCGGCTCAATCGTCTTCTGAAGCACATTGGTCAGTGCGCTGCTCACTCCCTTACTGATTCCGTTCTGAAGTGCCTTTTTAAAAATACCCATAATTTTCTCCTCTTTTCTTCCTCTTTATTGGGGCCGGAACCTCCGGCATACTGCTCTTTGTTACAGATCCTTATACTTGATCAGGATCTGCCTCCTTCCGGATACACCTAACTTCCTGTAAATATTTTTGCAGTGAAAATGAACCGATGAGCCTGAGATAAACAATTCATCTGCAATCTGTTCCTGAGTCTTGTCGGTCAGCAGCTGCGCAAACACCTCCAACTCTCTGGTCGATAATTGTTCAAATTCCGGATACCGGCTCACCAGCTCCCGCAGTTTCTGTCTGGCAACTGCCATGAACTGAAAAAAACTCAGTTTCTCTGTTTCATTCGCTTTCATCACCTTCCTCCTCCCTATCCGCCTTCCTCGTTCTTCTTTTCCGCGCATTCACGACAGATTCCCTCCTCCTCACGAAAGCACTCGTCGCATACCCGTTTGCCGCACACGGGACAGCGATTGAAGGAAAGCAATACTTCCCTGTTCGCCCGATCATACGCACTGGCGTGATCGCTCTGCCAGATCAGTTCCCTCGCCTTCCGTTCGGATTTCGATTGAAAGAACTTTGGTCGAAAAGGCGGCGTGTAAGGATATGTGATCTCACTGACTTCTTTCTGACAGCTGTCACAAAAAAATGTAAACTTAAATTCTTCCAGCGTTGAGCCATCTTCAAATTTTTTCGTTACCGGATCCAACATCCCCTTTCCCCCTTCCTCGGTTCTTTTGTGTTGGCTTATATCTACATTATGCATACTATCCGCCCTCCTGAATACCTACCGGCGGTAGGTAAAGTGGTAGGTATAGCCAAAAATAACGAAAAGCAGCCGGTTTCCCGACTGCTTCTCACCCATTCTTAATTATGACTTCTGCATTTTCGATGCAATTTTTTCAAACAGCTCATTTTTGTTGGCCACCCCAAACTTGCCGTAGATTCTTCCGGCATTGTCCTTCACATAGGGGACACTGATGCCCAGATAGTACCCTATCTCGCTCTGCTTTCTGCCTTTGAGCAGCTCACAAAATACATCGC
>JAFQDI010000248.1 GCA_017416055.1 Lachnospiraceae bacterium | reverse complement strand
TTACCCTATGCGATGTTGCCAACGGAAGACCGGCATTCGGTCTGTCCAAGGGTGGCGGCGAAATCCCTTGGTATGTATTTGAATTGCCGGTAGTCGCAGTCAGTGTAAATGCACCGACCATGCTTGCGGATATTCCTCAGGTACGCACCTATATCAATGCTTACGATTCCAAACCTTCCACAATGGAAGCGTTGGTGGAGAATCTGTTGAGCGGCCCCCAAGCGTTTAGGGGTTCCGATCCCATTGACAGCTTCTGTGGATTGTGGGATGCAAAGATTTGATGATACGAAGGAGAAGGGCTGTTGCAAAATAGCAAATGGATTTGCTTTTTTGCAACAGCCCCTTTATATAATTTCTTTACAATTTGATTAGGGATTCTTAATTGACATCGAAAAAGGGGAATGTTATCATCATACTGTTCATATATAAGCTCGAAGCAATTGCGCTGTGTACATCAGCAGAGAGGAACAACCAATGTTAGAACTGAGCAATATCAAAAAAGATTATCCCGCCGGTGGCGGCAAAGTGGCGGCACTGAAAGGGATCGATCTTCGGTTTCGAAAATCGGAGTTTGTCTCCATTTTAGGTCCGTCCGGCTGTGGCAAGACCACCATGCTGAATATCATCGGAGGGTTGGATCAGTACACCGACGGAGACTTGATCATCAACGGAAAATCCACGAAAGAATTTAAGGACAGAGAATGGGATACCTACCGCAATCATTCTATCGGTTTTGTGTTCCAAAGTTACAATCTGATCCCTCACCAGAGTGTTCTGCAGAATGTGGAGATTGCGCTGGCACTGTCCGGTGTGTCCAAGACGGAGCGCAAGGCCAGGGCGAAAAAGGCACTGGAAGAGGTGGGCCTGGGCGATCAGTTGACAAAGAAACCCAATGCGATGTCAGGCGGACAGATGCAGCGAGTTGCCATTGCACGTGCGCTGGTGAATAATCCGGACATTATTCTTGCCGACGAGCCGACCGGAGCCCTGGACACAGAGACCAGTGTTCAAGTGATGGAGATATTGAAAAATGTGGCAAAAGCTCGACTGGTTATCATGGTTACCCACAATCCGGATCTGGCCGAAACTTACTCTACCCGTATTATTCGGATGTTGGATGGAAAGATACTCAGCGACTCTATGCCGTTGACAGAGGAGGAATTGGCCGATGAGAAGGCACAGTGTGAAGTGGCAAACGCAGCGGAGGTGAGGAAAAAGAAACCGTCCATGTCCTTCGGAACCTCATTCATGCTCTCGTTGAAGAATCTGTTCACAAAGAAGGGACGTACCACGCTGACCGCGTTTGCCGGTTCTATCGGTATTATTGGGATTGCGTTGATTTTGGCCATCTCTCAGGGAATGACAACCTATATCGACGCGGTGCAGGAGAGTACCTTGTCTGCCTATCCGTTAACGATAGAGGCAACGACGATTGAACTGAGTTCTCTGATGGAATCGTTTATGAATATCAGTTCAGAGGACAATTCTCACGAAAATGATGCAGTTTATCAGAAAGCTGCGCTTTACGATATTATCAACGCGCTAAACAGTATTGAGGAGTCCAAAAATGATCTGAAATCATTCCGCGAGTTTCTGATTCGACAGATTGCTGATGAGACTACGGGGCTTTCTCAGGCGGTTAACGGAATTCAGTATTCTTACAATTTTGATCTTCTGATTTATACAGAAAATGTGGATGGAGCGATCATCCGCTCTGACACACAGCTTCTTCTGCGGTCATTGATGGCGGAACATATGGGAGCGAATATGCCTGGTTCTGTAGCAGGGTCAGCTTCCTCGATGTATTCCATGCCTTCGATGGGAGGCATGGGATCGGGCCTTTGGCAGGAACTGCTTCCCGGAAATGACGGTTCCCCGGTCAACGATCTTCTTTATGATCAGTATGATTTGGTGTACGGTTCCTGGCCGAACAGCTACGACGAGATTGTGTTGGTGGTAGACCGGAACAATGAGCTGAACGATGTGACTCTCTATGCGTTGGGTCTGCTTCCTGAGGAGAAGATGGGTGCGCTGATTGACGCGGCGATGAACGGAACTGTTCTGGAAAAAGAAGAAATGAAGTGGTCTTATGAGGATATCTGTAACATGGAGTTCAGAACAATCCTGAATGCGGATTGCTATGCTTACGATGAGACGACCGGACTTTATCATGATCTGCGAGAGACGGATGCCGGCATCAAATACCTGTATGATAACGGACTGTCTCTGAAGGTGACAGGAATCATTCGGCCAAACGAGGATAGCGACACGGCCATGCTCTCCGGCGATATCTGCTATACCGGAAAACTGACGGAGTATCTGATCGAAAAGTCTGAGAATGCGGATGTGATTAAGGCGCAGTTGGAGAACACAGAGAAGGATGTGCTGAGTGGGTTGCCGTTCAAGACAACTACCGGAAGCCTGACGAGCGCGCAGAAGAAAGAGGCACTTCAAGCGTATCTGAACAGTATGGATCAGAAGGGAAAGGCGGCGGCATTTGTCAGCATCAACTGTATTCCTTCCGAAGAATTTATGCAGCAGCAGATTGACGCGGCGCTCAGTGGAATGACGAGGGAAGAGATTGAAAATACCATTGCTCAGGGGCTGAGTGCACAGATGGGCGTGGCGGCAGAGGATATTCAGGAATATCTCGCGAATATGGAAGACGAGGAGCTGACCGAGATCTTTACGGAGATGCTCAGAGAGCAGATCAAGATGCAGTATGCTGCACAGGTGGCCGGCCAGATGGCGCAGATGGGAACGGAGCAATTGGCGGCAGCACTGGAGATGGCAATGCCCACCTACACCGACGAGCAGTGGTCCATCTACTATGATGAGATCATGACCTTCTCTGACTCCACCTACGAGGCGAACCTCCAGGCGATGGGATATGTGGAGCTGGAGTACCCTTCTGCAATTAATATCTATGCCTCCTCCTTTGAGAATAAGGATTTGATCACGGAGGCAATTGCCGATTACAATAAAAATGTGGATGAGGTACAGCGGATTAAATACACGGACTATATCGGTCTGATGATGTCCTCCATCACCACAATTATCAACGCGATTACCTATGTTCTGATTGCTTTTGTAGCGATCTCGCTGATCGTTTCCTCCATTATGATCGGTGTGATTACACTGATTTCTGTGCAGGAGCGCACGAAGGAGATTGGTATCCTCAGAGCGATCGGAGCTTCCAAGAAGGATGTATCCGGAATGTTCAATGCAGAAACCATGATTATCGGCTTTGCGTCCGGTCTGTTGGGTGTTGTGGTGACCTACCTTCTGTGTATCCCGATCAATGCAATCCTCCACGCGATTACCGATATTGGAAATCTGAATGCGATTCTGCCGGTGAATGCGGCGATTATTTTGGTGATCATCAGTGTGTCACTCACCTTGATTTCCGGAATCATTCCGTCCAGAAGTGCAGCGAAGAAGGACCCGGTGGTGGCACTCAGAACCGAGTAGAAGAATACTGCTTTTTGCAATAAAATGGTTTAGAT
>JAFQDI010000247.1 GCA_017416055.1 Lachnospiraceae bacterium | reverse complement strand
TATATTTGAAAGCGCAGGAGCATCTGAAATTTTAAGATGAAGGCTCGTTGGGAGCTCGCTCACAAACGAGTTTTTATCTTGAAATCTCAACGTTGATTTGCATTTGCAAATCAACGTACAAACGAGGAACCTTGTTCCTCGTTTGGGCTGACGCGAGATCCCTCACGCATCAAATATAAATGGGCGGAGGTGGATTCGAACCACCGAAGCAAGTTGCAGCAGATTTACAGTCTGTCCCCTTTGGCCACTCGGGAATCCACCCATATCATTCTGACAAGACAAAATGATATCACAAGACTATTTAAAAGTCAAGTGTTTTTTCTTCAAATATCATCGCACAGTACGGAGCCAGTTCCACATGGATGGAACCGTTCTCTACCGGATATTCCACCTTACCTACATTATAACGTTCAGCAGTGGACTTCATAATGCGCGTCATCGTATTACCGGACACCTCAGCCTGCCATACCGGAACATGCACACGCTTTACAAGACCTGTACTGTTCACTACAACCACGCCGCGCTCTCCCCTGTGGAAACGACCATACGCGATCACGCCGCTCTCTGCCACCAACGGCTTAAAGGAACCGTTGCGGAACGCTTTGTTTCGTTTACGGATACCGGTCAGATAGAGATGGAACTCGATCAGCTCCTGATTCTCCTTGCCCCACGGATAGGTACGTCTGCTGTCCGGATCGGTCCATCCGCAAACGCCGGCTTCATCACCGTAATAGATGGTCGGCGCACCCGGCCATGTCATCTGTACGATCGCCGCCGCACGGAAAGTACCATAATTCAGATTCGAATCCGCAGCTTCGGCACCTCTTGTATGGAGACGTCCCACCTCACGATTGGTTCTTGTCAGGAAACGAGAATGATCATGGTTGGAAAGCTCATTCATCGCCGCCATCAGAGACGGAGTCTGCAAGGAACACATATTATCCAACATTGCGTACATAAACGCCTGGCTGTTCTGGCAAAGATGATCGTCATAGCGGTCACTGTGCTTCTCCAGACCGGTAAGGAACCAGGAAAGCGGATCCATAAACGCATCATAGTTCATGATCGTATCCCACTGGTCGCCTTTCAGCCAGGAGGATGAATCTCCGTAATGCTCCGCAAGGATCAGGGCATCCGGATTGGTTTCTTTCACCACTTTCCGGAAATCTCTCCAGAATTTGTGGTTCATCTCCGAAGAATGTCCCAGATCAGCCGCCACATCCAGTCTCCATCCGTCAATGCAGTACGGCAGAGCCAGCCACTTTTTCGCAACATCCAGAACATACTGATATAATTTTTCAGAACCTTCGTAATTGAGTTTGGGAAGCGTATTGTGGTTCCACCAGCCCTCATAGGACTTATTATCCGGCCACGCCTCCGCGCTGTCATCTTTAAACAGGAAGAAATCACGGTACGGGCTATCCGCGGACGCGTAGGCACCCGGCTCATATCCGCCATTTTTCTCATAGATCTTCTCGCGATCCAACCATTTGTTGAAGGAACCGCAATGATTGAACACGCCATCCAAAATGATCTTCATGCCTCGTTTGTGTACTTCCTCCACAAACTGCGCAAAGAATTCATTACTGGCTTTCAGGTTCTCCGGATCTGCTGTACGCACGGAATACTTCAACGCATCACGGTTATCCTGTGCATCTGCATCCACAAGGCCATCCGCATCTTTCACAATTTTTCCATAATGCGGATCGATGTGCTCATAATCCTGACAATCATATTTGTGATTCGAAGGAGAGACAAACACCGGACTCAGATAGAGAACTTCCACTTTCAAATTCTGCAGATAATCCAGCTTATCCCAAATACCCTGAATATCACCGCCATAGAAGCGGTCCACATCATGAACCGACAGACTTTCTTCCCAATTATCGATTTTTTCCACCGGGAAGCCAATATACACGTACTCATCTGATACCACATCGTTGGCCGGATCACCATTGCGGAAACGATCTACGAAGATCTGGTACATCACCGCACCCTTTGCCCACTCCGGCACATGAAAGCCCGGTGTGATCAGGAACATTCTCTTTGGATCCATTTCCTCTGACACACCAAGACGATTATACCGACAGGCATCTTCGCCTTTTGAAATTTCAAAGTAGTAATGAAGGGGAGCCTCACCAACCGGAAGTTCGCATTCGTAGAAGTCAAACAATCCCTGGCTCTCTACTTTTTTCAGTTCTATTTTCAGTTGTTGTTCATATACGATCAGGCAGACCTTGTCTGCATCATCTTTCGCTGTTCTGAACCGGAGTGTTACCACATCACCGGTATCCGGTTCTTCCGGAATTCTGTAATCAATCGTTTCGTCACAAAACAGAGCCGCTCTCACCATCCGAAACAGCTCCTCCTCTCCACATAGTTGTAAACACAAAGCCACTTCTATCATTATACAGGAAAACCACCTTCTTTGCATCCTTTTTTTCATATTATGGAAGATATTCTGAAAAGAATTCCTACGGAACAGAAAAAAGACCAGCTGGGAATTGCTGGTCTTTTTCGGAAAAGGTATTATGTCTCTTATGGGGTATAGCAAAAACTATATAATGTATTGGGGGGTTACGTGTAGTAATATAACACAAAACCCAAAATAAGTGTGCACAAACATACCTGGATTTAAAAAATATTTTTGTTCATTTTGACGTCCCGTGCCGGACATTTGTACATATTTTACATTTTAAACTTTAAAACGGCGTTTGCCTTTGTTTTTCTTGAGCACACGCCGTTTTTCTTAATTTAATTAACCGTTATATTATCTCTTTTATCAAACGTTTTACCAAACCGTTATTCCTGCTCAAACAGAGCTTCGAACTCTTCCTGGCCGATTTTTTCCTTTTCCAGGAGAAGATCGCAGCATTTATGAAGAATCGGTTCGTTCTTGAGAATGATCTCTTTCGCCTTCGCATAACACTCATCCACGATCTTCTTCACCTCATCGTCGATGATCGCCGCCACGCTCTCACTGTAACTTCTGGTCTGGGCAAAATCACGACCGATAAAGACTTCGTCCTCGTCACTTCCGTAGTGGATCATGCCTGCTTTTTCGGACATACCATACTTCGTCACCATTGCACGGGCGATGGCTGTCGCCTGTTTGATATCCTGAGATGCACCGGTTGTCACATCCTGGAATACAATCTCTTCCGCAATGCGTCCGCCGAATGCCACCATGATATTCTGCAGCATTTTACCCTTGGTGTTGAACATTTCGTCTTTCTCCGGCAGCGGCATTGTATAACCTGCCGCACCCATTCCGGTCGGAATGATGGAGATTGTGTGAACCGGTCCCATATCCGGAAGAACATGGAACAGGATCGCATGTCCCGCCTCATGATATGCGGTGATCTTCTTCTCTTTCTCAGAGATCACTTTGCTCTTCTTCTCAGCACCAATTCCTACTTTAATAAAGGCGCGCTCGATATCCGACTGACGGATAAAGCGTCTCTTGTCTTTTGCTGCATAGATAGCCGCTTCATTGAGCAGGTTTTCCAGATCTGCACCGGTAAAACCGGCAGTTGTCTGCGCAATCTTCGCCAGATCCACATCATCACCCAGCGGTTTGGAAGCCGCATGAACCTTTAAGATCTCCTCACGGCCCTTGATATCCGGTCTGCCAACGCCCACCTTACGGTCAAAACGACCCGGACGAAGAATTGCCGGATCCAGAATATCCACACGGTTGGTCGCTGCCATAACGATAATACCCTCGTTGACACCAAAACCGTCCATTTCTACCAAAAGCTGATTCAGTGTCTGCTCACGCTCATCGTGACCACCGCCCATTCCGGTACCACGACGTCTTGCAACAGCATCAATCTCATCAATAAATACGATACACGGTGCATTTTTCTTCGCGTCCTCAAAAAGATCGCGCACGCGGGACGCACCGACACCAACGAACATTTCTACGAAATCTGAACCAGAGATGGAGAAAAACGGAACTCCCGCCTCACCGGCCACAGCCTTCGCCAAAAGTGTCTTACCGGTTCCTGGCGGACCCACCAGAATCACACCCTTCGGGATTCTCGCACCCAGCTCCGTATACTTTTTCGGATCTTTCAGGAAGTCCACGATTTCCTCCAGATCCTCTTTCTCTTCCTGAAGACCTGCCACCTTGGAAAAGTTAATATTGTTGGTCTTACTCATGCGGGCGCGGCTCTTACCAAAATTCATCATCTTAGAATTTCCTCCGCCGCCGGCTCTTGCGTTCATCGCACTGAACATCACCAGCATCACCAGCAGTGCAAGCCCTACCGGCACGATCACGGTCAGAAGATAACTCTCCTGCGGAACATCCTTCAATAAATATTCAATATTGTTTTCTCTTAAAATTTCCTGCACAGCGACAACATCGGAAACTGCCATTTCACGATATTCTCCATCTGTCAGTGCTACGATCACATTACCGGTCGGAATCTGCGGATTCTGCTCGATCTGAGCCATCTTTACGGTTTTGTTTTCGATCGCCACCAGGAATTCCTGGTATGTCATTTGATCTTCGAGCAGCTTCTGCTGAGTCAATGCAGAAAAGAATGTGAGCATGACCATGATCAGCAGGATAAAGCCCATTCCCCGAAACTGTCGATTATGTCTCGTCGGTTGATTCTGTTTCAACGGTGATCCTCCTTCTATTCAAACTCCACAACTCCGATATACGGCAGATTGCGGTATTTCTGGTCATAATCCAGACCATAACCCACCACAAACTTATCCGGGATGGAGAAACATGTATAATCCACAACTACCTGCTTTTTCACACGGCGCTCCGGTTTGTCAAGCAGTGTGCACAGACGCAGAGATTTCGGATTTCTCTGCTTCAGGATCTCGATCAGATAAGCGAGGGTTCTTCCGGAGTCAATAATATCCTCCACGATCAAAACCTCTTTGTTTTCAATTGTTTCATCTAAATCCTTCATAATGCGGACGATTCCGGAAGACTCCGTACCGCTTCCATAACTGGATACCGCAATAAAATCCATTGTCACCGGAACAGTCAGGCGCTTTGCCAATTCACATGTGAAGAACACACCGCCCTTCAAGGTACAAAGCAGGTGAATTTCCTTACCGGCATAATCCTGATTGATCTTTTCGGCAATTTCACCGATTCGTTTGTTTACAACTTCCTCTTCAAGAAGAACTCTAATCCTCTCAGCCATTACTTTTCTCCTTTGCATAATGTTACTTGCAATATTGTACGTGTATTTTCTGTAATCTTATAGTGTTCACTGATGCGATATCCGATAACCCAGAGAATGTGACTTCCGTCTGCCAGGAGCGGTATCCCGTCCCGCATCTCTTCCGGAATTTTTTCGTCAATAAAATATCGTTTCAAAAGTTTTCGCTTTTCTCCCGAATAAAAGAAATAATCTCCGCTTTCTCTGGACCGGACGCACAATGTGCCCTTTATTTTATCATAATCAAACCATTTCGTATACTGGTTTTTCGGGATTTCAAGGTCTTTTTTCCATGGAAACACCTGCATTTCCAGCGAAACATCGACGTTTCCGGGAGATATTTCTTCCTTCTTTCGAATTTCCAAAGTTTCATATCTCCGCACTGCCTGAAGTCCGTATGGCAGATCCGCACAGGTTCCTCCGCCCGGTCCCGTAAGTTCGCAGACCGCGTCCACATGGCGGGCTGTAATATCTTTTTCCTGCCCGGCTGCCGCAGCGATCATGGCACGAACCAGATAGTTTTTCATAATCTCCTGCTGACGGTCAAACACCGCCGTCTGAATCTGCGTCTTGTTATCCCCTAAAATTTTTTCCGCCTCCGTGGCAAAATATGCATCGGCCTGCGCTGCCAGTGATGCCAGATGCAGCACATGGTCCGCTGCACGATCGTTGATTTCTTCTTTTACCCACGGGATCAGCTTGTTCCGCACTTTATTTCGTCCATACCGCAGTTCCGCGTTTGTGCTGTCTTCGCACCATACAATATTTCTGTCCCTCAGGTATCTTTCAATCTCCACTCGCGACACGCATAAAAGCGGTCGGATAAGTATTCTTCCCTCGTTAGTCTCACGGATCGGACGGATTCCTCCCATTCCTTTTAACCCGGTTCCACGGAAGAGATTCATGAGAACGGTCTCTGCATCGTCATCTTTATGATGGGCAGTTGCAATTTTATTACACTGAAGCTGCTCCGCCGCCTTCTCCATATGCAAATACCGCAGTTCTCTTCCTGCCTCCTCCTCCGACAGTCCATGAGCCTTTGCATATTCCCGCACATCTTCCCGAATCACATGACATGGTACATGCAGGCGCTCACAAAGGTCCCTTACGTACTGTTCATCCCGCTCCGACTCATTTCCCCGCAGGCCATGATTCATGTGGAATACTGCCAGGCGGAATCCTATCGTTTCTGCCATTTCCCGCAAAAGCCAAAGAAGGCAGACGGAGTCAGCGCCGCCTGACACTGCTGCCAGGATGCCGTCTCCTTGGTCTGCCATCCCATATCGCTTCATATATTCCATTACCTGTACCTGCATGTTCATCTTATCTCCCGTAAATTCCTGCCACCAGGACCGTCATGTCATCCTGCGGCTCCCCGTCCAGCGACAGGGCAAATGTCAATATCATCTCCGCGGTCTCCTGGGGGCCTGCATCCGGCAGTCCTGCCAGAAAATCGCGGAATACTTCCTCTTTATTTTCTCCCGGCATGACATCCAGCACGCCGTCACTGACCATAACGATCTTATCGTTATCCCAAAGCTTGATCGATAAAAGTATCGGCTCCACCGGATTCAAAATCCCGGCCGGAACATGATCTGCTTCCAAAACCTCCACCGACTCCGTCTTCATCACGAACGATGCCGATGCTCCCAATTTCATGAACTCTGCCACTCCGGAATAAAGATCTACCAGACACAGATCCATCGTTGCCGGCCGTTCCTGCTGGCCGGTCAGCAACAGAACCGTATTGACGAGCTTCAACACCGCCCGCGGGGAAAACCCGGTATCCAACAGCTGTTCCGTCAGCTCGATCACTCTTTCACTGTCCGCATTGGCCATCCGGCCGCTCCCCATCCCGTCTGAAAGACTAAGGATCGTCTGACCGGGCAGATGACTCTTAAATGTATAGCTGTCACCGGAAATTTCTTCTCCGCCCCTGGGCACTCGCGACGAACCAAAAAGTACCCGGTATTTCCCATCTTCCGCAAACCGGAAGGATGCCGCGTTGCGAGTGATCAGCGTCTTTCCATCTTTGGCAGGACTCCATGTACCTTTCATGACCCGGTTGACAACAATCGCCGCATCTTTGGCGGTCATACATCTTCCATTGGTCGTTCTTGCAGTAAAATATAGTTCCCTCTGTTCTTCTTTATATTGAAGAATCAGAATATTTTCAACCACAATCCGGCGTTTCCGAAAGGCTGCGCGCAGGTCATCCGCCCATTGTTCCGTTACGTCCACCGCCTGCTCAATCTGTCCGGAAAACTCATCCAGAATTCCCGCCATTTCCTCAAATTGGAGCATGATTGCATCTCTGCTTTCCAAAAAACGGCTTTTCCAAGTGAGATTCATCGTAGCACGGCTAAGATTTCGGTTCAGGTGAGCGAGATAATCCGGCTTGCGCCTGCACACCTCCAGGAACCGTCTGGGCATGTCCTCATAGTCCACACTGCCTTTTTTCTCAAAGGTACGAAGCAGATAATAGAGATAATAGTTTTCCTCATTCTCTTCTGCCTGGCACTGCCCCTGAATCCCACATCCTGTACAGCTGCCGCAGACCATAGCCGAAGCCGCTTCCATTGCCGCAAGGCCATCTTCTCTCGTCAATCCAGGTTCGCCCTTCGCTTTCCCGAACGTTCCGGCCAGAATCTCCATTGATCTGGCCATATCTCTCAGACGTCCCGCCGTGTAGGCGTTAACATCCGGAGCCCCTTTATGTAACTGTCTTTTTAACACAAAAAATCCCTCCTAACCTGCGTACCATATTATAAACAGATCAGAGGGAAATATTTGTCGGTTTTCCGGTGCCGGACAGGAAAATTCATGGACAAGATCTACTCAGAATCATGCGGTTTTAACAAAATCTCATCTTCTTTGACCAGACCCAGCTTTTCTTTTGCGATTTTTTCCACATACTGCTTGGTCTGCACATAGATTCGATACTCTTCCAACTGCAGCGCACGTTCTTCTTCGTCAGCCAGAGTTTTCTCCAGCGCCTGTTCTTTCGCCTGATACTCCAGATCCTTTTCCTTCAGCGAGGATGCACCGATGCGAACTACGATCGCCAGGCTCAGCACCACCATCGTAATGCCGATCAGAGCCATTCGGTTTCCAAGGCCATGTCCGGATTTTTTTCTTCTTCTGTTTCGGTTGTCACTCATGGTTCCTCGCTCCTTTCTGACGGATTTTCTCTTTTTTTCATTGTAATCCATCTTCCTGCGTTTTTCAAGAGTCCAAATACCCTCCGACTGACAATTCTGTCATACAGAAACATGCCGCAAAACGCGCATCCGATCACATATCCCCGCAGCACCCCATCGTTTTCCACAAACAGCAATGTGATCGTCATGACTGCACAATACATCCAATATAGAAAATCTTCGATTCCAATCCACAGCACTCCATGAGGGATCATAAGCCGGAACAATCTCAGGAAATCGTAGCTAAACATCAGGATGATCCCCAGCAAAAAGCTGCGGGCTGCAAGTGTTGCTTCTAATATTATGTAATCGCTCATATTATTTGAACAGACGGGCAAACAACGACTGTCCGGACTTTCGATATGCTTCGTTGGACGAATACAAAAAACTGTCCATATGACCCTCAACATCGATCTCGCCCTTCTCCAACGTCAGCCGGCTCACATGGAGGTCTTTCCCTTTTATCGTCAAAAGCCCCATGTCTGTATCCAGCACGATCGCGTTTTCATCAAAGGAAATCACATCCAGAATTCCCGTAAGCGTCCCCTTTTCCCGGTTTTCCATTACCATCCGGTGAGACATCCGCATCTTTTCTTCCATAAAAAAACCTCCTGCCATACTTTATGATCATATAAAGTATATTAGGAGGTTTTTCTATTTATGCAAATTTGATCGTATTTCTATTGTCGAGCACATCGATCATTCCGACTATAAATACTCAAACATTTCTTTCGCATCATCCTTGCGCACGGTTTCCTGAATGCTGAGCACGCGCACCTTCACCGGTTTCATTCCAAAAGAAATCTCAATGATATCTCCGACTTTGACCTCGGTTCCGGCTTTCGCCACTTTATCGTTGATCATAACACGACCTGCATCGCAAGCTTCATTTGCAACCGTACGTCTCTTGATGATACGGGATACTTTCAGATATTTATCTAATCTCATCTCTGTAACTCAAAAATTTAGTACATTTCTCTTAATACCTAAAAACCATTATAAATACAGGGATTGAGGGGTTTTGTATCTTATTTTAAAATGTACATTATTTAGAGTTTAAGAAACCAACTTGGATGGTATTATAGAGTCATTGGGTGTAAAAGGTACAAAACTATGTTAGCCGTTTTCGACCCATTTGGCAAGTGTTTGTCCCTGTTTTGGATTTTGAGTTGGAGACGGAATAAATAGTAAAG
>JAFQDI010000246.1 GCA_017416055.1 Lachnospiraceae bacterium | reverse complement strand
CCACCGAATCAACCGCCGATTGTTCGTCTATGCGCCGCTTGCATTGTTCGTTTAACCGCCGTTTATATCATTCGCAATTCCGCCATTTACGATTCACATTATACATCGCTTTGGCGAACAATGCAAGTGGGTTTGATGAGATAAAGTGAAAACCGTGCCCTGTATCCTTGCTTCTGCGCTCAAGAACGGCTGACAAACCCGATGGTGATTCTACCGTTGCTGGTGTCTAACCACACGCCCTTACTTCCACCGTGGGAATGATATTCGTCGCCTCTCACCTGTCCGTCCACGTGAATTTTGGCGTTGCTGGTATCGGCATGGATACTATATTCATGCTCCGATCCAACCAGCAAAGCCTCGATACTTCCGTTGCTGGTGTCTGCTTTCATTTTTCTTCCCGTCACCTGTTCCAGATTGATCGCACCATTGCTGGTATCCAACGTGATATCTTCACCCTCAACCCTTGACAAGCAGATCGCGCCGTTACTGGTATCGGCTTTAAGTTCATCTAAAACTTTCGTGTCCTCAATCCGAATCATCGCATTGCTGGTGTCAGCGATCAACGTATGCACAGAGACACCTTCCACCTGAACCGAGGCATTGGACGTGTCCAGTTCAATGATTTCCATCGCCACCTTCGGCAGATAGATCCGCACATACTCACGATTCTTCTCGCTGTGTCCGGAAAATCCGAATTCAATCCAAACCCGCTTTGACGAATACTGCTTTTTTACCGTAAGGATTCCGTCATCCACACGGACTTCCCACTTGCCTTGATCCCCCACAAAAAATTTTGCCTCCACACCGTATTTGTCATCCTCAGAAGGCACCACCGTGATCGGACAATTCTCCACATCCACGCGAATAGAGTGAAACGGTTCCATATCATGATCACAGAACTCGTGAAGTTCTTTTTCCGTCGAACCTCCACCGAAAATATCTTTCAGAGAGGTAAAGACCGAACGAGTTGTGCGCTCCGCAAACCGCAGTGACTCATCGATGATATTGTCTGCATTCCGACTATTCTCTCGCCGATTCCCCCTCCGAGCGCTTGCGGCCTCTCTCTGGGCGGAACGCAGTTCTCGCTCCGCATCTTTCAGTTCCTGCTCCGCATCCCGAAGTTCTTCCATGGCATTGCGCAGTGCGTCATCTGCATCCGTCTCCGCATCCTCAGCTTCCGTCAGCTCGTCTTCAGCTTCACTCAATTCCTGCTCCAACGTCTCGGCCGCTTCTCCAAACGCCTGCTGAAGCTCTGCCATGATTGAACTCACCACCCGCTTCGCTTCCTCCACGTCTTTTTTCGCCGCCTCCCATTCTGCACGTGCAGCGTCAACCTCGATTTTGGCTTCATTCACATCGATTTCCGCTTCGCGAACATCAATCTCTGCCTCCCGAAGCGCCATCTCTGCCTCGTCTATCGCCTCCTGCCAGCCGGGGTCCTCTGTCCAAGGTTCCTCTGCCTGTGTTTCACACTCTGCATTCAGTTTCTCGGCCAACATCTTTGGATCTCCCAGCTCCGCTATAACCGCCTCTTCATTCTCCGGTCCGGCCTCCTCGAAATACTCGGTGTAATACCGCATCACCTCGCTCTTTTCCTCCGCTCCCATGACCAAATTTCGCTCCAACTGCCACAAAAAATCCTGCTTACTCATGTTCCACATCCCCTTTCATCATTCTGTCTACGTTCGTCTTATACTCCTGCCAATCCTGTCGATATGCCAGAAGTTTTTCTCTTCCTCTCTCCGTAATCGAATAATATCTCCGGTTACGGCCGTTATACGGCTGGTCATACGTCACCACATACCCGTCCTTTTGCAATCTTCGCAATACCGGATACAGCGTGGACTCGGATATCTCAATAATACTCTTAATATTTACGGTCAATTCGTACCCATAAACATCTCGCCGATCTAGCACTGCCAACACGCAGGCATCCAGCAAGGATGCACCGATCTGAAAGCCCATGTTCCTCCTCCTCTACAAATACTGTTTTTATAACAATACTATACGTCATATAATATTATTTGTCAACACTTTAATTGAAACTTTTAGCCGTTCTGTCGCAAGAATCTCTCTCCCGCCGCATATATTTACTAACCCCTCCGGAGCTGAATGTTATGAAATCTATCGCTTTTTGGTTAAATCAACTTAACGAGATCGTCTGGGGGCCTTGGATGCTCGCTCTGATCGTGGGTACCGGCATTTATCTATTGGTACGTATGCGTTTTCTTCCGTTCCGACGTTTTTTTCATGCGTTAAGGTGTGCGATCACGCCGGAAGCGCTGCCTCATTCCGGGCAACGTGCTGCTAAAGGCACTTCTGATCACGGCAAAATCTCTCCCTTCGCTTCCCTGACCACTGAGCTTGCCGCCACCATCGGCACCGGAAATATTGTAGGTGTTGCCACTGCCATGGTACTCGGCGGCCCCGGTGCACTGGTCTGGATGATCCTCTCCTCCTTCATCGGACTGTCCACCAAATTTGCAGAGAGTATGCTTTCCGTCAAATATCGCACAAAAAATGCTGACGGACAGACCGTGGGCGGTCCCATGTATACACTGCAAACTGCCTTTCCCGTCAAAAAGATCGGCCGCTTTCTTGCCTGCCTGTTTGCTGTCTTCGCAGTGTTTGCCTCTTTCGGCATGGGAAATATGACTCAGGCAAACTCCATTGCCACCGCGCTAAAGGAAGGATTCGGTGTGTCTGAAGGAAAAACCGCCCTGTTTCTTTCTCTGCTGGTCATTCTCGTCATTTTGGGCGGAATAAGCTCTATCTCCAAACTCAACTTATACTTGGTGCCATTTATGGCACTTATTTACGTGGCCGGGGGTATTATCGTACTCTTTTTAAACGCAGAGCAACTGCCGGAGGGGCTGTCCGAACTCTTCCGCATGGCCTTCTCGAAAAAAGCGATGGCCGGAGGTGTGGGTGGAAGCATCGTCGCCTCCATGCAGGATGCCTTGCGTTACGGTGTGTCGCGAGGTGTCTTTTCCAACGAAGCGGGCCTCGGCGCCGGCGGAATCACCGCCGCGGCAGCAGATACCGAGAACCCGGTGCGACAAGGCTATATCAGTATGACCGGTGTCTTTTTTGACACAATTCTCATG
>JAFQDI010000245.1 GCA_017416055.1 Lachnospiraceae bacterium | reverse complement strand
GCACCTCGTACAGATCTCCGTCCATGATCGAGTCAATCTTGTAGAGGGTCAGCTTGATTCGGTGATCAGTCACACGGCCCTGGGGGAAATTGTAGGTGCGGATCTTCTCAGAGCGATCTCCGGTTCCTATCTGACTTCTTCTGGCCTCCGCCTCCGCATCCTGCTTCTTCTGGCACTCCAGTTCATAGAGCCGCGCGCGAAGCACCTTCAGTGCCTTGTCCTTGTTCTTCGGCTGTGACTTCTCGTCCTGACAGGAAATCACGATTCCTGTCGGAATATGCGTCAGACGCACCGCAGAGTCAGTGGTGTTGACACACTGTCCACCGTTACCGGATGCACGGAACACATCGAACTTGCAGTCATTCATGTCGATCTGCACATCCACTTCCTCCGCCTCAGGCATGATCGCCACCGTGGCGGTAGAGGTGTGGATACGCCCGCCGGACTCCGTCGCGGGCACACGCTGTACACGGTGAACACCGCTCTCATATTTCAGTTTGGAGAAGGCTCCCTGTCCGGTAATCATGAACACCGCCTCCTTAAACCCACCGATACCGCTCTCATTGACGCTGATCAACTCGGTTCTCCAACGGTTGCGCTCTGCAAACCGCGCATACATACGGTAAAGTTCAGCTGCAAACAGGGCCGCTTCATCTCCGCCGGCTCCGGCGCGAACCTCCACAAATACGTTCTTATCATCGTTGGGGTCCTTCGGCAACAGAAGGATCTTGATCTGCTGCTCCAGCTCCTCGATCCGCTTTTTGGCGTCGGCAAGTTCCTCCTTCGCCAGTTCACGCATCTCCTCGTCGCTCTCCTCCTCCAACATCATCAGACTGTCCTCAACATCCTGCTTCGCACTGCGATAAGCCTGATATGCCTCCACAATGGGGGTCAGATCCGCATGCTCCTTCATCAGTTTGCGAAACTTCGCCTGATCCTCCACCACGTAAGGGTTGTTCATCTCCGCCTCCAACTCCTCGTAGCGGATGCGAATACTATCTAAACGATCAAACATCTCGTACCTCCATCTCTATCTCTTCCACACTGCCGCGACTACGCGGTCAAGCCCCGCCAGATCCCGAATCACCCGAATCTCGGAAAATCCGTTTTCGCGCAGCAATTCACTCACCGCCTCGCCCTGATCATAGCCGATCTCAAAATAGATCCGTCCATTCTCAGTCAGATAATTCGGCGCATCTGCTGTCAATCTCCGATAAAAGGTCAGTCCATCCGCCTCACCATCCAGCGCAAGGCGCGGCTCATGATCCTTCACCTCTGCCTCCAACGTTTCAATCACTGCCGTCGCAATATAGGGCGGATTGGACACGATCACATCAAACTTCCCTTCGATCCGCTCAAACAGATCACTCTTCACCGCGTCGTAATGCTCACAGCCCAGGCGACGGCCATTTTCTTTCGCCACCTTCAACGCCTCGTCCGAGACATCGACGCCAAGAACACTGACCGAAACCGGTGCCAGCCGCTCCAGACTGATCCCAATGCAACCGGAACCCGCACACATGTCCAATATACGCAGCCGCTCCGTCCGGAGCACACCTTTTTTCAAATCATCAAGCACCGTTTCCACCAGAACCTCTGTGTCCTGTCTGGGAATTAAAACATGCTCATTGACCAAAAATTCCAATCCCATAAAGTTCTGATGCCCGGTGATCTGCTGCAGCGGGATCCGCTCGCTGCGAAGCCGCACCATATGTGTGAACTTCTCTAACGCCTGCGCATCGGAAACCTTCTCGACGCATCGGAGAAAATACTCAGCGCGGCTCATGGAGAAACACTCAGAAAAAAGTTCCCACGCATCGATTCTCGCCTCGCTGATGCCGGCACGCGAAAGAATATCACCTGCCTCAGTCAATAACTCTCCCCAGGTCATTTCGTTTCTTCCTTTGTCTCCCCGACAAACGCTCTCCAGTCGAACACTGCCTCGACCGACTGAATTGCAACCTCAATCATCTCCTCGTCCGGCTCTCTGGTCGTCAGCTTCTGCATCGCCAGACCGGGCTTGCTGATCGCCTCAACGATGGGAGAATCACTCCGTCCCGCCAGCTTCAGCACCTCGTAAGAAACACCTGCGATCACCGGAAGCAGCAGAATGCGGCTCAGCACACGAAGCCACACCGTGTCCACGCGCACAAACATGGTCACTAGAACACTCACCACCATCACGATAAGCAGGAAACTGGTTCCGCAGCGCTTGTGCAGGCGGGAAGACTTCTTCACATTCTCCACGTTCAGAGGGAGGCCGTGTTCAATGCAGTTGATACACTTATGCTCCGCACCGTGATACATAAATACACGCTGGATATCCTTCATCTTGGAGATCAACACCACGTAAAGCAGAAAGATTCCGATGCGGATCACGCCCTCGATCAGTGTGATCAAAAAGTTTCCGGTAATGAAGCGCTTCAGCAAGCCGGCGACGAAAACCGGCAGCACCATAAACAGGCCGACTGCAAGTGCCAGCGCCAATACCACGGTCAAGGCCATCATCCAACCGTTGTCACTCTCTTTCTTTTTTCCGCCCTCGACCGGATCTTGTGTTTCCTCCTCCAGCGCAAGGTCCGCGGAATACGTCAGGGTTTTCATTCCCAGGACCATCGAATCAATAAAATTGAACACGCCGCGAATAAAGGGCAGACTGATAATCTTCTTCCCCGTTACAATTCCTTTATATTCATCCTTTTTGACTGTAATCTCGCCGTTCGGCAAACGAACCGCCACCGCGTAATTATCACCATTCTTCATCATTACGCCTTCCATCACAGCCTGGCCGCCGATACCAGATGGTTTCATCGTTTGATCTCCCTTCTTTTGATCCTCTATAAACGAACAAAGGTTGAGATTTCTGTATTCATACCGAAATCTCAACCTCATCTTGACTGTTTTTCGATTATGCGTTCTTCAAACCGTACTTACGATTGAACTTATCGATACGTCCGCGAGCGGAAGTAGCTTTCTGCTGGCCGGTATAAAAAGGATGGCACTTGGAGCAGATTTCTACGTGAATGTCCTTCTTCGTAGAACCGGTTACGAACTCGTTACCACAGTTGCAAACAACCTTTGCCTGATAGTACTTGGGCTGGATTCCTTCCTGCATGATATTCACCTCACTTATACAATCTTATATATTATTCTTTGGCTGCTGGAAGATTCACGGGTGATTCGCGAATTTCTTCGCAACACGCCAATCATTTCATTAGACAGCACAGATGATTATAACACAGGCTATTCTTAAATGCAAGCCAAAATCTTGATTTTTTCGCACTTACTTTAAAAAATTTGCCTTTATTTTGTCTCTTTTTCGGCTTTATACTTATCAAGACACCGATTAATGCGGTCAACCGGATTCAACAGCTCGCTGACGGACATACCGTGATTCAGGTAATCGATGATCAGAGCGATGTACTTGCTCATATCCACACTGGTGTAATAAGGGCGAGACAACAGCTCAGGGGTCTGATAAATCAGGTTGGTGGTGAAGATACGGTCGATCAAGCCATTCTCATGATACTCGTCGAACTTCGCCAAACCGTTGGTGAACAGACCGAAGGTGGAGCACACGAATACGTTGCGCGCCTTTCTTCGCTTCAACTCCTTAGCGGTGTCCAGCATACTTTCTCCGGAGGAGATCATGTCATCAATGATGATCATGTCCTTGCCCTCAACCTCCGCGCCCAAAAACTCATGAGCGACAATGGGATTGCGGCCATTTACCACGCGAGTATAATCTCTTC
>JAFQDI010000244.1 GCA_017416055.1 Lachnospiraceae bacterium | reverse complement strand
CCTCTATCAACAGCGGTGCCAGACTGGACCCGAAAGAATCTCGGAAAATGACTAACTCTTTCCCCTTCTCTCCCGCCGGGTTCGTGATGGTGATGAGCGGTGTCGCACCGGACAGGAACACATCGTAGGGATCCAGGTTGGAAAACTTCTCCGTGTCGTAAACAAACGTAGTTTCCCCTGTCTCCGCATTGTAAGTGGTGCAATTCTCAATGATCTCGTTGGTCAGATACTTAATCGTATCCGGCTTCAGTTGCATCGCTGACTGGCCGTAGTACACTCCGTAGAATGGTGCCAGTTCCTTCATCTCATACTGACCGGACAACCGTTCCGCTGCTCCCATCGCCTCTGCGATCACCAAAGCCACATCGATGAGTTTTTCCTGACTCCAGTGACTGTCAGTCCGATAATAGTCTCCAATCTCCAGATAAGAAAAAAGATTAATGTATTCCATGTTTGAGATGTTTTTGGTGTACAGCTCTATCATCCGCTCGTAATCCACGGACAGGTAGCCGTTCTCTTTCGCCAGAAAGTAGTTTTTATCGGGTACAATACCGGTGTACACCTTCACGTCGGTGCCGGCCATATACTTCTCATACAGCGCATTGAATTTCTTCGCTGCGCTGATCACACTGTTTTCATTCAATGGGTATTCCAACTTGCTCACATTGCCATCCACCACATAAATTCCGTTGTTGTCCTTTTGGCGAAACAGATTCTGCTGCACATAAGCCTTGACTCCTCGCATCTGATCACGAAAAGGAAACTGATCCAGTGTGTATTTCTCAAAATCCTCCATCCACTCGCCGTCCACGATTGTCTCCCAGTCGAACTTGGGAAATTGGGCAAGTTTTCGGCGTTCACTTAGGGAAATCTCCTCCGTCGGATTCGTCAGACAAAGGAGACACCCGCCAAATAAAATCACAGCTATCGTCACCAGACTGATAAGGAAACGATTCTTCTCGGTCTGCCCGTTCGTTTGATTTTCTTTCTTCATTTATTAAAGCTCCATTCTACCGCATGCGCGCGGCATCTATCCTTGACAAGTTCCGCCCTCGGCTTTCGCCTCTGTTTCGGAACCTCTTTTTCTGAACTCTTCCATCAGAACCGGAAATACAAAAATGGATTGAACGATCCGTCCACCAAATATCCGGTCATCACTAACAAAAACAGAGCCAACACCACAGGTTCCAGGATAACAAGCACTTTTTGCATCGTCACGTTTTCCTTCGCACGATCACACAGTCGATGAACAAAAGGTGTTGCCCCCACGATCGCCAAAATAAGCACCACTCCGTAGCTTCTCAGATAATATGCGGTCTCCGCACCCCAAAGCGGGATATCCAGCATTCCGAACATGCCCTTCAGATCCTGCAGTGCCTGTCCCATGCCATTGGCATTGAAGATGACAAAACTGATGATAATCACCACCAGCACGTACAGATGATTCAGCACCCTCGGAAGCTTCTCCAGATATTTCCCCAGCACAAACTTCTCAAGCAGAAGAAATGCCGCAAAATACACGCCCCACACAATGAAATTCCAGTCTGCACCGTGCCAGAAACCGGTCAGAAACCAAACCACCGCAATATTTCTGAACCATTTTCCTTTGCTCACGCGGTTACCACCCAGTGGTATATAAACGTAATCTCTGAACCAGCTTCCGAGGGACATATGCCAGCGCCGCCAGAATTCACTGATGCTTTTCGAAATATAGGGGTAATTGAAATTTTCCAGAAAATGGAACCCAAATACCCGTCCCAAACCGATAGCCATGTCACTGTATCCGGAGAAGTCAAAGTAAATGTGCAGCGAAAAGGCGATTGCGTAGAGCCAATAGAATCCCACCGTCTTCTCCCCCGAATCGCGGAAGAGATTGCAAAGCTCGCCCAGCATATTCGCGATCAGAATCTTTTTTGCAAGACCATAAACAAATCTGGCTCCGCCCTCCGCCACATCTTTCAGTGTGTGTTTTCGATGGCTTAATTCTTCTTCCACTGTCGTGTAACGGACAATCGGACCTGCGATCAACTGAGGAAACAGGGTCACATAAGTCGCCAGCCGGATAAAACTTTTCTGTACATTCGCCTCACCGCGATACACATCCACGGTGTAACTCAACGTCTGGAACGTGTAAAAGCTGATGCCGATGGGTAATGCTATTTTCAGCAGTTTGATACTGCTGCCGGTCAAGTTATTGATATTTGTGATAAAAAAATCTGCATATTTGAAAAACCCCAGTATCAACAGACTGGTCGCCACCGAGGAAACCAGAAATATCTTCCCTGCTTTTTTCCCCCGAAAGCGATCAATCAACAAACCATGAAGGTAGGCCGAGAGTACGCTGCCCAACATCAGCAGGGTATAGATCGGTTCCCCATAGAAGTAAAAGAAAAGACTGGCCGCCAGCAGGACCAGATTTTTGCCCCGGAATGGAACCAGGGCATAAATCAGCACTACCAGCGGCAGAAAATAGTACAAAAAAGGTATGCTTGAAAATAGCATGATCGATTACTCTCCGTCGCGCTCCAATTTCTTACCAACGTTGGTATTCATCACCTCTGCAAATGCACTGTACATTTCCTCGGTCACCTCTGCATTGGTCATGACCAGCAGAATCGTATTATCACTGTTGGTGACCAAAACCTTCTCCGCCGTCACGCAAAGCCACTTCACCGGATTGACCTTGTCGAAAATGTCCTGCTTGAGCTGCTCGATATCGGTACCGTCCTTAGCACGGACCAGGCAAACCGAATAAGCGACTGAGCTCATCATCGGCTCAGAGAAAATAGCTGCATCAATGCCGGACGCATCGGTCATCCCTAACCAGTAAGCGAAATCCTCTCCGCTTAAGTCGATGGGCATCGGATCCCCCAGCGCGATCTCCTTAACAGCAGGCACCTTCTCATACATCTGGGAAAGCACCTTCGCCAGTTCCTCATCAGCTACCGGGAAATCGCCCTCCTCATCGCCGCCATCTTCGGGCAAATGCTCGCCCTCCTCGGTGGAGCCATGCTCACCGCTATTATCATCGGTTTCCTCAATCGTCTCTTCCGCCGTTCCATCCGTCGTACCGGAAGGAGCCTGCGTCGTCGTATCGCTGTCCGTCGTTGTATCATCATTTTTCTTTCCTCCGCAGGCAACCAGTGCCATCACAAGCACCAGTGCCAGTACTGCGGAAGTCAACCTCATCCAAGTTCTCTTTGTCATCGCTTTCATTCACATTTTCCTCCAATTTTTGTCCGGTTATTCACCGATCTTTGTCTTACACGCCGCTTTATATTCTCCGGTCGTCTTATCATATACGATCTCAATCCAGCTGGAATGTTTTGCCGAACTCATTTGTACATAAAACACTTCGTCATCCCCCAAATCCGGCAGAAGTACACACAGTGCGCTCTCCGACTTAATGACATGTTCGCGCTCGCAATCCGTCCATTGCTTTTTCTCTTCATCGTATACCGAAAGGCAGTTACTTTTCGCTGTAAAGGTAACCGGTTCCTCCACCTTCACCTGAAAGAGAACCGCTTTTGCGTTTTCTGTCATCCAAGTCACCGCATTCATGGTCTGTGTCTTATCTGACACCATATCCACCGCCACGCTGCGATTTCCCAGAATATCTCCCTCCTCCAGTGCAAGTCGAATCCCCGGGGCACTCTCAGGCTCCTCTTTCTCTAACAACCCACTGCCGACCACGCCAGCCACTGCAACCAGACAAACTGCCGCCACAGCCACCGCAAGCACATTCCGTCTCAGCCCTTCAAACCAAGGTGTCGTTCCCCATGACCCTTTCGTCTGCGTCTCAGACTGTACCTGTGCCTCGATCCGCTCCCTG
>JAFQDI010000243.1 GCA_017416055.1 Lachnospiraceae bacterium | reverse complement strand
CCGATCACACAACCATCTTCCAAAGAAATGATCGGTGCCCCCGAATCTCCGCTCTTCGCCTCACAGTTGATATTATAGCGCGTGAAGCCATTTTCATCGCACTGGCGATCGGAAGAAGCCACATATCCGTTGTACATGGTCATATCCTTCACGGTACGCTCTCCGAAAGGATATCCACTCAAGATAAACTCCTCGCCCTTCTGAATCTCACGGTCTACTGTCGCCAGCTTCAGATAAGGGAAAGAACTGCCCTCCAACTTGATCAATGCGATATCCAAATCTTTTCTGGTATTGATCACGCTGCACTTGTGGAAGGAATCATCCCCTCCGGGGCGCCCGGGTATCCGCAGTCTGGCTGTGATCTCGGTCGCTCCCTCGATCACATGATTGCAGGTGAGGGCATACCCGTCCGGCGAGATGAGGAAAGCGGTTCCGCTGCCAATGTTTGTGCGGACATACAAAACAGAACTGTCCGTCGCTGCCGCCAGCGCTTTTCGACTTGCCGTCGCCTCCGGTCCATAACAGGGTGTCAGATTTCGGATCAGATCACCGGATATCTTGTGGTATGTACCGTGCTGATTCGGCTTGTCCGGCTGCCCATCCGGCGTCTTCATCGGCAGGTCGTCCAAATCTTCCGCCACCAGAAGATTCATCTGGATCGACGCAGGATCAGCCCCGTTTGCAATCGCATTTGCAATTCGATTTCCACGGTTTTTATTTGCTTTGTCCAACAACTTTCGCACATCTCGTCCGTTTCCGAACCCACTTGTCTTGTGCATCAGCCAATATGCCATCTGAGCACGCGCCTTCTCGATGAAATCCGGTGACAATTCGCGCCTCTTCTTCGTCGCCATCAGCTCAAGGATCTGCACCAATTCGTCCAGAGAATAGTCCTCAAAGCGGATCACCTCGGTGATTCGCGATGCAAAGCCGGCATTGACTTCCATCAACTGGTTCATCCGATCCTCATACCCTGCAAAGATCACACAAATCTTCTCATTGTTGTCCTCCATGAACTTCATGATGGTCTCCAAGGCTTCTCTTCCGAAATTCGCGCCGGATCCCTCCTGCTCAAACAACGTGTATGCCTCATCGACAAACAGTACGCCACCCAGTGCTTCCTTGCACTTTTCCATGGTCTTGATCGCTGTCTGTCCCACATATCCGGCCACCAGATCGCCTCTGGACACCTCTACCGGTTCTGTCTTGGAAAGAATACCGATGGATTTCAAAATGCGCGCCACCATCCGCGCCACCACCGTCTTTCCGGTTCCGGGATTTCCCGCAAACACGTAGTGTCCGGGAACAATCTTCTCTCCGGGATCCGCGGGATAACGCATGTTGTTCGCGAGGGATCCAATCTGGTGCTTCACCCCGCGAAGTCCGATCATTTCGTTGAGTTCCGCGATCGCCTTATGGTAAGCATCTGTAGACTCGCGGTCGGACTGAGTCACCCCATATTTCTCAGGAATGTCCTCTGCCGTCAAAATATATTTATCCTCATCCTGTTTAAGCGTGCCGTTTAAAATCAACCGGTTGACACGCTTTGCAGCCCGGGTTTTGCACTCATCAAACAACGTACGCATCTCGCGACCGTTTCCGAATTCCTCGCCGCGGGAGAGGTAAATCTTTCTCACCGTTTCCCGGAACAGATCCTCATCTTCCTCCCTGATGTCGAAACCTTTACTGTCGTTTTCCGCGAACCGCTTAAATATCTGATACAGTTCCTCCGCATCGTAGTCAGGGAAAATAATCGTATCGGTGATACGACTCTTCATACCCGGATTCGCCAGTTTGAACTTCTCCATCTTATCCGTATAGCCGGCAAAGATCACGCAGATCCGTTTTGCGTTGTTCTCCATGAAGGTCATAATCTCCGTGTATGCCTCTTCCGCAAACTCGGACGCAAACTTGCTGCCATCTGAACGGTCTGTGTTCACAAGCTGGTACGCCTCGTCCACAAACAGAACGCCGTCCAACGCTTCCTCACATTTCTTTCTGGTTTTCATCGCAGTCTGACCAAGATGACCGGCCACCAGTTCCGTCACCTTGCACTCAACAAGTTTTGATTTCTTGATCAGGCCCATCGCCTTGAGGATTCTGCCCATCAATCTGGCCACGGCAGTCTTTCCGGTTCCGGGATTACCTGCGAAGATGTAATGACCGGGTCCGTTGGTTGCCCCATACACACTCTGCAACGTAAAAATATCTTCCAGTTTGTTCTTCACAGACTGCAGACCAATCATACTGTTTAACGTCTCCAGCGCACGTCTGTACTCAGACTCGGGATCCTGCTCTAGTTCGGTTGCTTCCACCGCATACTTTTCCGGGATGTCCTCTGCCGTCAGCACGAATCGCTCCGCTTCGGTGATTCTCTGTCCGCTCATTCTCAAACGGCTGATCCGTCTCGCCACGCGCTTTTTGCATTCCTCGAAAAGATTTCGCATCTCACGTCCGTTTCCGAAGTTTCCGTCACTCTCCGACTTCACCTTCCGAATGGCAGCCTGATAAAAAGGCTCGTCTCCGGCTCTGATGGAGAATCCTGCTCTATCCTTTCCGGCGAACCGTTTAAAAATCTGATAAAGTTCCTCGTCAGAATAATCAGGGAAATGAATCGTCTCTGTGATACGGCTCTCCATACCCGGGTTTGCCTGTTTGAACTTCACCATCTTATCTTCGTATCCGGCGAAGATCACACAGATCCGCTTGGAGTTGTTCTCCATAAATGTCATGATCTCTGTATATGCATCCTTCGCAAAATCTGAGGGGAAAGGTGAGTCATCCGACTCGTCCGTATTGACTAATTCATAGGCCTCGTCCACAAAGAGGACGCCATCCAGTGCTTCCTCGCACTTCTCTCTGGTCTTGATGGAGGACTGTCCCACATACCCCGCCACCAAATCCGCGGCTTTGCATTCGACCGGCTTCGCATTCTTCACCAGTCCCATACTCTTAAAAATCTCGCCCATCAATCTGGCCACAACCGTCTTTCCGGTTCCGGGGTTTCCTGCAAAAATATAATGTCCCGGACCATTTGACGCACCAAACTCACTCTGCACGGCAAAAATATCTTCCAACGCATTTTTCACCGAAGAAAGTCCGATCATGCTATCCAACTCAGCCATAGCGTTCCGATAATCTTGAAGGCGCTCTTCCTGTGAGATTTCGAACCGTTCGATCGGTTCGCCTACCACACGCTCCAGGCGAACAGGGCTGAGTTCATCCAAGGCCTTCACCTTTCTGGCTTTAAGCGTCTTTGACTTCTCCACTAACTCTGCTGCCACCGCATCAGTCTTCAGAATCTTATCCAACTGGCGGATATAGTCCCGCATCATGAACGGCTTCATGGTCTTAAAATGCGTTTCTTTCATGTTGCAATGCTCTGCCAGAAGTTCTGCCAACGCATATACTTTGGAAAGTGACAACCCATCAAACCGGGAATCGCACTCGATGATTTTCTTTCTGATCAGCAGATTTGCAATCTCGTCTGCACAGATCTTGTCCGCAAGGACGATAACACCCTCGTCGGTCAAACGTTTCACCGCTGCCGATACTCTGTTGGTCTGATAATCTGCCCCTGATAGGATCTCCGGCACCCAGTAATGAAGATTCGGATAATTATAGCAATTCATCAGATTATCCCGATGCGTCGTAGTCAGAATAATCAGATTGTCCTTTGTATCATTGTCCTTCGCAATGCTTCTGAAATGATCAACGATCGTCTCGCCCAAATAATTCCGTTTCTCAAATAATTCCACCGGCATCACGATCGCGGTTTTGATATTCTCCGCGCGAAGCGCAGGATTGATCCGGTTGATCATGAAACTTGCGAACTCGGGATCGGAGGAGAATGTCTGCATCTGACAACGTCCAACCGCCGGAACACCGTTCTCCGCCGCGCGGGGTGTCGCCGGTGCACCGGTCGCAGGTCTGGTCTTAAACTTTAAATCCAGGCCCGGTTTCGCCGGAGCAGATGCCGTCGGTGCAGAACCAGTCTGTCCGCCGCCTTTTACCCTGCGCAAAAACTCCGCCACTGCTGCCGGATCCTTTGTATCGATGCGGGAAAACTCCTGCGGTTTCACAGAGGCCCAATAGGACACTTCATCATACGCCCACACTTTACAGTTGGTCCCGTCGATGCCGATAAAAAATACGCTCTCATAGCCTTCTTCCCTCAGCAGGCGATAAAGATACTCATCCGCATCCAGTTTCTCCAATGAATTCAAAATAAAGGCGTCATTCGGGCGAATAAAATAATGAATCATATTTCCTTTGGTCGAATCAAATAATCCTGTGCCCATCTTCGCTTCTCCTCTGTCCTTTTCAGCACAAATCAGTGCGCATACTTATGAACATTATATAAAACATAAGTAGACGTTGTCAAGCAAACTCATCACTTTCACACAAAAACTCCAAACAAAATGAACTGCGACACCAGAAAAAGCGCCACAGTCCTTTTTGATCAATCTTCTTTGTTCAAAACTTCTTTCTCAATTGCGCGAACATTTCTCCGCATCGATCGCCAGCACCACCATCAGCACATAAAGCGCGTCGGCCGAATTTTCCACATCAATCACGTAAGTGTCAGCCCAGTGAAACAGTTCCTTGGTGATCGTCGCCACCACACGACTTCCATCCATAATCTGATAGTCCCACTCAAACCAGTCTCCGTCAATGGTCCACCCCTTAAAATCCAGAGAAAAGGAAGGTTTAAAGAAGGAAAACTCCTTGGTGATTCGTCCCATATAAGTTTCGCCCTCGTAAATTTCGAAAGACGGCAGCCAACTGAACACTTTTTCCTGTACGGTGCCGACATGATAACCACCCCGATCCAAAATGTGCAGACAATGTCCCCAATAGAACTGACCCTCCACCGTAAATACAGGCTGCTGATTCTCATCGTAAATGTCGTAGCTGTCAAACCAGGTGAAAATTCTTTGCTTAAACAATAATCTCATCATTACGTCCCTCCCATTTTGATCTGTTGATCACAGTATAACACAGATGCAGGAGAGAAACAAATTAAGATTATAAAATCCATCCATTTTCTACTTTAGCAAATGCTCTTCGATGTACTTCGCCACTCCATCTTCGTCATTGCTCCCCACGACCACATCCGCCACGGCAAGCACCTCCGGGATCGCATTTGCGACGGCCACACCGATACCACACCTTTTTATCGACTCGATATCATCATTATCATCCCCAAAATAAACAGCCTCCTCCGGAGAGATCCCAAACGCTTCCAGCATTGCTTCCACACCATTCCACTTCGTCGCGCGTCTGCTCATCATCTGGATCAGACTGCCACTCGCCACAGTGAAGTAAGCATCCTCCGTCAGACTGTTCTGCACAGCAGATAAAATGCTGTCATGTTTACTGCTCACCAACATTTTGTAGACGTCCGCCTCTGCGGGCAGCTTCGGAAAATCATGATAAAGGATGGGCTTCCAACCGGGAATCTCTTCGCTCGCAAAAAAACCGATGCTTGTCTCCACGGAGAGTATGATGTCCGGATGCTTGCAAATCCCGGTCAAAATCTTCTCTGCACTCTCCCTCGAAAGTCCGTTGACGATCTCACGGTCCGGCAGAATGATCTGTGCTCCGTTAGTCACGGTCATCGCGTCAAACCGGATCTGCTCATGATACCCGGTGACGTTTCTCCGAGGACGGGCGGTGGCCGCCAGGATGTGGATTCCTGCGCGGTGACAGGCCTTCAGCACATCGAGCGTGTAGGGTGAGATGGATTTGTCGGTGTGAAGCAGGGTGCGGTCAAGGTCGGTGATGATGGCTTTCATGGCGAAGTGTTCCTTTCAAGGTGGGTTTTCTCTCTATTTATCTCATATCCGGCGAAATTGTTTTGCCGTTATTCCCATTGCAATGACAAAAAATATGGATCTTCTTCTCTGCCGCAGTCCAGCGAATAACTTGCGATATATCGAACCCCACCGGTTTTCTCGTTGTAAGCAAATATCAGATAGTAGTAATGGGTTAAGTCTTCTGCTTCATTAAAATCAAGCGTCTCTTCCGTAAAACTCAGGCACGTCCATTCTCCCCATTGCACCTGCTGTTTGGCACCTTCCGAATAATCATTTTGAATTCGTTTTTGTTCTTCAACAAATTCCTCTTCAGGCAATATCCATTCGGCATAAATGTGAAAACTCGGATCAACAACATCTTGAAAATAATAGTAATATCGGGTCGTATCTAAAAATTTGTCCGGCGGATACCACTCAGAATCCTCTGCGATGGCACATCTCGGAATATTCTCCGGAAAAAGCTTATAGATTGAATCCCTATACATGTTTACATAGGTACCCATTGTTAGATAGTTTTCCGGGTCATTCGTCTCCGAATATATCGGCGGTACCAGACCCAAACATGACATGCCGAACGGCTGCACCGCTGTCAAACACGCGATTCCCAAGGCGATCCTTGCAAGCCATCTGCGTCTTTTCGGAATAAACACACCTTTTCTAT
>JAFQDI010000242.1 GCA_017416055.1 Lachnospiraceae bacterium | reverse complement strand
TCTTCAATCTCCACCGGCAGATGGATTTCTATCGGAATATAGGGTGTCCCCGCATAAAACTGCTTCACAAATCCATTCAACACCTGCGACAGTGTCTCCTCGCGGTCCACGGTCATATGGAAATCGTCGCGCCCGATCATCTTGCCCTCACGGATGAAGAAGCTCTGCACCACCGCATCGGTTCCCTCCAGATGACAGGCGATGACATCCTTTTCCTCACCGTGATTTCCGGTAATCTTCTGTTTTTGTGCCACCTTCTGCACACTCTGATAGAGTTCCTTGATTGCGCCGGCCTCCTCGAACTTCCACTCGGCAGCGGCTTCTTTCATCTGACGTTCCAGGTCCTTCAACACGATATCATACTTTCCACCCAGAAAATCCATCGCCGCATCCACCGATTTTCGATATTCCTCCTTGGAAACATACCCCTGACAGGGCGCATTGCACTGGTGGATCTGATAATTCAGACATGGTCTGTCCTTGCCGATATCTGCCGGCAAGGATCGGTTACAGGTACGAATCCGGTATAATTTGTGCAAAAGCTTCAGCGTATCCTTCACTGCACCTGCACTGGTATACGGACCGAAATATCTGGATTTGTCCCGCTTCTGCGTCCGGGAAAACATCACCCTCGGATAGTCCTCCTCCAACGTCACACGAATGAACGGATAAGCTTTGTCGTCCATCAGCATGGTATTGTACTTCGGCCGATATTCCTTAATCAGGTTGCACTCCAGGATCAGCGCTTCCAGTTCAGAGTCGGTGATCGTGTACGTGAACCGCGCAATATGGCTGACCATCTTCAGAATCTTCGGAGATTTCCCTCTACTGTCCTGGAAATATTGACGGACACGATTTTTCAGACTGATGGCCTTTCCCACGTAGATCACCTCGCCGTGTGCGTCGATCATCTGGTAGACACCGGGCTTCGCCGGAAGTTTTTTCAGTTCTTCTTCAATATTAAACATGAAATGCTTTATGCCTCCGCTCAAACTCTTCGTAAAAACCATCCTTTGGGTAGGGTGTCAAATAAAACACCTGCAAGATACGTATGCACAGGGCTCTGATCTCCTCCGGGTTGCCTTCTGCGGCACATACCTGCATCTTTTTTTGAAACTCATGCCACTTCAGCACAAAACCATGATATCGAGAATAATCCGGTGTGTCGATCCACTTTTTGATCTTCACTTTGCTCTTTACCGGATAGGGGCACTCGCCGGCCTGAACAATGTAGGTATAATCTCCGCTTCCATCGTAATATCTGCCCAGCGGAAACAGTCTGCACACGCCCGGTCTGATTCCATGGACACTGCACCGCCCCTCCGCATTCAGGAAAGTACATGCCTCATCTTCGCCGGTCAGTCGTAAATTCGGCAGGATCAGCCCGTCCACCATTCCCAGCTCCATGCGGGCGGGTGAGTAATTCCTCTCTCCCGTGTCCGGGTCAGCCTCCAAATGCTCCTGCAAAAGCGCAGCGGGCTCCGCTCCCAGGCCGGTCGCTAAACGGTGTACATCCAATGGATCGAGAACGATCGATCCTCCCATGCCGTGACAGCAGGCCGAACATCCTTTACAGCCGTCGCAGCCGATCTTTGCAAGATCATTCACCCCATAAAATTTTCCGTCGTAGATTTCCTCTATTGATTGATCTCTGTACATATTTTAATCCTTCTGTTCCGGATGATATCCGTTCTCACCGCAGGATTCTCAGCTCCTGTCCGCAAATCTCCCCGTTCCGATAAAACACCCTCGGCACCCGTTTGGATACCGCACAAATCAATTCATAGGGAATTGTCCCCGCAGCCTCCGCCATCGCCTCAATGGGATGATCTTTTCCGAAAACCACCACCTCGTCACCAACGTCCACGCCAAGTTTTTCGTTCAGATCGATCATGCACATATCCATACAGATTCGTCCGCGGATCGGTGCAGGTCCTTCTGCGGTCATCACCGAGTATTGATTGGACAAACAACGAAACAATCCGTCCGCGTAGCCGATAGGCAACACACCCATCCGCGTGCGCGTCTGCGTCTGCCAAGTGCCTCCGTAGCTGATGGCCGTATGCTCGTCGTAAACCTTGATCGTACTCACGATGGTCTTCAGTGCCATCACCGGCTTTAGGCCAAGGCGCTTCGCCTCCTCGCCGTAACCGTAGAGTAAAAGACCCGGACGAACCATATCCAAATACGTCTCCGGATGGTTCGCAACGCCTCCGGTGTTCGCACAGTGGCGGATCTGAAACCGGAATCCCTTCTCCTCAACCGCATTGATCACCTGCATAAACAGAGAAAACTGGCGTCGCGTATAAGTAATATCTCTCTCCTCAAGGCTGTCCGACACCGCAAAATGCGTGAACACGCCCTCCGCATCCAGATGCGGCAGGCTCACAGCGCGGTAAACCGCCTCCACACCACCGTCGAAATGTCTTCCCTCACACAGAAAACCCAATCTGGACATGCCGGTATCCAGCTTAATGTGTACTTTTAGTTTATCTCCCAACCGAGCGGCCTCGGCCTCGTATTCCAACGCTTTGCTCTCGCAGCTCACCGCCTGAGTGATTCCCTGCGCGATCAGATTGCCCACCTGATCAGCCGGGGTATGACCCAACACCAGAATCGGCATCGCAATCCCCTTGGAACGAAGCTCAGTCGCCTCGTCCAGACTGGAAACCGCCAGATAATCCGCTCCCAGCCGTTCCAGTATCTCTGCCACCTGTACTGCACCGTGGCCGTAGGCATCCGCCTTCACCACACCCAGAAACTTGCAGTTCTCTCCAATGCGTTCTTTTAATTTATGATAATTGTATTCCAGGCAGTCCAGATCAATCTCTGCCCAGGTGCGCTTCAATTCAGAATGCATAGTGCCTCCTTCAACTCTCCATGCAAGCATAGAGTGTATGACCTTTTGACCTTTATATCATCATATCACGTTTTTAACAAAGGGTAAAGGTAGAAAACGGATTTCTGAACCAAAACGTTGACAGTCCGAGCCGACTTCTTTATAATAAAATTAATTTTAGTAAGAACAAATTAAGCCAAGGTGAAACCATGCCCGCAAAGAAAACATCTCCCCCTATGAATATCATCGCCCACATCCACACGGATTTCTCCTCCAAGTTCGGCATTCCACGCCAAAGCGGCCTGGTGGAATCGCTTCAGGGAACCATCGTGTTCGAGCCGGAATACCGTAACCCTTCCGCATTTCGCGGAATCGAAGGATTCTCTCACCTTTGGTTATTATGGGAGTTTTCCGAGGCAAAGCGCGACGGCTGGTCCGCCACTGTTCACCCGCCCCGCCTCGGCGGAAATAAACGGATGGGTGTATTTGCCACCCGCGCACCGTTTCGCCCGAATCCGATCGGTCTCTCCTGCGTGAAACTGGAGCGTTTGGAGCTGCATCCGGAACTGGGGCCGGTGCTCCACGTCCTCGGTGCCGATCTGATGGACGGCACCCCGATCTACGATGTCAAACCTTACGTTCCTCACGCGGACTGCCGCCCCGAAGCGACGGGAGGCTTCTCCACACCGGTGAAGGATTATGCGCTGGAGGTCATCTTCCCGGAAGAATGGCTTTCCTACATTCCCGAAGAAAAACGCAAAGCCCTCTGTGAAGTGCTCTCCCAGGACCCGCGTCCCGCTTACCAAAATGATCCCGACCGCGTCTACGGCTTTCCTTTTGCCGGAATGGATGTGAGATTCCGGGTGAAGGACGGTGTGCTGACCGTATGCGAGATTGAAAGACTGTGACCGTCCTTAGATCGATTATTTCTGAACAGTATTCGGATCAACAAAACAAAAGCCGCTCCAAGCATTGACTCTTGTGCGGCTTTGTTATAAACGATACTACCTTTTTCTATATTTATTATAACACAAAAAACGTAATGATACAAGACTTGTAATCCCCATTGTCACCCATTATAATACCTTTATAGGAATCTTTATGTATCTGTGAGGGATAAGATGAACAGTCAAATCAAAAATCGCTTTTTGGAATTAAAGGTTGTCGGACAACGCTGTGCCATGTCTCCCGAATATAAGCAAAAAAGAGATATGCAACTAATTGAATATTTAAAACATGCTCTGGAGCATAATGAAGTTGTCGAGTTTGAAGATGTGGGCTTTTGTTATTGGAATATCTCGGACAATTACGCCCTCCAGAGAGACGGACATTCCCAGTATAAAAACCATGTGAACTTTTATGAGCATGTGAAAAACCATGATCCGGTTTATTTATTTTGGCCGGTATGTGATACCACTCCGCGACTGACCCTTGAAAAAGACGGGTATTCTGACTTTTGGTGGTCACTGTATCGCGAAGCGGTTCAGCAAAACACAGAAAATCGGTGCCTCTTTCCTGAATTCTGTGCTCATCGGGCGGCATTAACTTCCGTCCCGGCTTTACCTCACACAAGTGAACATCTGACATTCGCCCGGTCGACCTTTGAACAGTTTCTCGAACGGACAAAAGATTCTGAAGAGTACACATTCTACCTCGCCATCTATCTGTCCCTTACGGCACAAATCGCCCCTTATGACCGCTCCCGCCTGAAACACTTATGTGAAGAACTGATTGACGAACTGTCTCTGCCAAACATCGAACATGACTTTTTGATCGGAGAATGGTCCGCTTTTACCACACCTTTTTGCAAACGCAAACAGGCTGCCATCGGAGTCAATTCGATAATCAATGCGTTCATCGCCGGCGGGGAATTGCAAACCGCCCGGGAACTGTATCTGTCCGCATGTGACAAAGGCATGACAAAAAATCATTATATCGAATCAAAATTAACATAACTACTCACCCCGGAAAGGAGTCCTCATGACGACCGACCTCAAAGAACAGGCCCGCCGCCGTCTGCGAAATCTTCTCGCCCTGCAGGATGAGATGATCCACCGCTTCGGCGACACCGATTACAACGTATTTATTTTCGGCAGCTACCCCACCGTCCGCTACGTGGACGGAAAGAGCGACATCGATATTGCCATCTACACGAAGGACTTTTCTCTCTACAAAAAGATCGCCCTCTTTTTGGACGACTATTTTGAAGAGCAGCATATCGATCCGGATATTTTCTACATTGACACGACGATGGATGCCCCCCTCTACTGTGCGCCTCTCAACTCCGCTATCCAGTTCACCGACTATTTCCCGGAGGAACTGCACGCGTTCGAGGCCCGCTGCCGGGAGAAACTAAATGAAACCAAGGCAAAAATCGCTAAGGAAGCCCGCCATGCCTCATCGGAAAGCGAGGAGACGTCATGAAGCTGAGTAAAGAAATCCTTGACCAGTTTGATCTGGAGCCGGTGGAGGAACGGGAGCCGGTCAACGTGATGAAGCTGCGGGACATGCTGGACTTTTTAGAGTATAACGCCCAGCGTATCCACCAGAAAAGTCAGCTTTATCTCTCCACCGACGATCCGAACCTGCAGATCGACTGCCTTGACATCGTCACCGCAAAGCTCAACGACTTTGCGCAGGTCTTCCGCGACCTGGTGACCTTCCTGCTCAAGGAGAAGGGGCAGTATAAAAACAATCCCTCCCTGCGCTACAGCATTGCCAGCTACGACACTTTTGACTTCCATCAGACGCAGGCTGAGGAACTATTTTTGCAGGAGCTTTTGCTGCGCAACGAGATCACCCACGACTATTTTAACCGTGAGCTTCATCAGCAGAAACTGATCTGGATCATGACCAACTGCAGTCACGGCGGGCTGGATATCCACCACAATCTGGAAAGCTACTGCAAACAGCACCGGCTCATGGATAAATTTGCGGAAAACAATGCTTAAATACGAACACCTCTGCATACATTGTAAAAACAATGGGTTCAGAGGTGTTTTTTGAAGGACTATATTGAAGAGCGGGCCGTCGAGATCGCAACTTATATCATAGAGAATAATGCGACCGTCCGTCAGACAGCAAAACGTTTCGGCATCTCCAAATCGACCGTACATAAGGATGATGGTGTCATAATAGGAACAGTCAAAGGGAATGCTAAAAGGCATTGATTTTGACGGGTTCCGAGCCTGTTTGGGGTAGAAACAGACTCAATATTATGACAGGAGGTGCAACAATTAAATAAGTGGGATTACATA
>JAFQDI010000241.1 GCA_017416055.1 Lachnospiraceae bacterium | reverse complement strand
CGTTGGTGCGAGGACTGCCTTTACGCAGAAACACGAAATGCACAACACGTCCACAGTTACTCTAAGGCTACCTGTGTAGCTCCTTCCACATGCTCGTGCGGTAATACTACCGGCAAAAAAGATCCTTCAAACCATACCGGTGGAACAGAAATCAAGAATGCAGTTTCTGCAACCGTTGATAAAGAAGGATATACGGGTGACACTTACTGTAAAGGCTGCGGAGAGAAGATCGCAGATGGCAAACCTATTCAAAAGTTGAATGGGGTTACAGTAAAGATCGACGAGAACGCAGGGGTGGAAAATGTTACGTTTCACCCTGCGGAAGGGATAGATGTTCCTACCGATGCTTCTGTCGTGGTTACGAATCAAAAGATCGGGCTTGACCCCATCCTTTCTATACTTGAACCTGAGAGAAATATCTCTGCAAATCACTTTGGCTCGTCAGCGCTTGCGGATGCTATTTATACCCATACCAACGGCACAGAATATCGTTCCGGCGAAATTGTTTTGATTGATGGCGAAAAATATTGTATTGGAAAATATGACGGAGAAGGCTCCGTGCTTCCGATGATCAGAATGTCAGACGGCGTGATGCGTGACTTCGATATGACAACGTCGCAGTTTAAGGAGAAAGACGGATTTCGGACGAATCTTCAACAGACAGAGGATGAGTACATCCGTATAGACGGAGTCCTGTATAATACTCCGGTTTCCTATACAAATGAGGATGGTACTCATATGATGGTTTTATATCACGAAGGAAGACCGGCAGGTATGATCAATGAAGGACTGATTGAGCTTTATGATGATCTTACCCCAACCAAAGCTCCTTCTATGGGTTCAAGATATCTCGGTTCTGTTACACCCGATATTACTCTTGACGGGTTCAATTTATCCCCCGTTAAAAAGTACGACGTTTATTTGATTGGAGCAAATGATATTACGCTTCGGTCGGGTACCGGTGAAGCACTTTTTACGGATATCGATGGCAAAAGAGAGAAAATTGGTACTGTTTCGCAAACATTCGATCTCGGAACATTGGGCTTATCGGGATCGCCGTTTGATGACACGGACGGAATTCAATATATAGCATTACATCTTCCCGATGACGAATACGCGAACTTGAGGGTAGAAGATCTCGATTTTGGTGAAGTCAGCCTGTCTGAGGATAAATCACAACTCTACACATCATTTTCAGCCTACCATTTCTCACCCTTCGCAGTGTATGCCGTCATAGAGGCACAAGAACCGGAAATTAAGGTAATCACGACCGACTCATCAAGTATCTCCAATGTCGGCGGCGCAGATGATTCCGACGTAAAGGTTGATTCCGACAACCTCACTTGGCTATGGGTATCAATTGCTGCTGTAGTTCTCGTAGGTGCTTCTGTTGTTTTTGTAGTCATAAAAAAGAAAAAATCAGAGGACTAAACAAGTAATCGCAAAATATGGGCAGGTCGGTAGATTTCAATTTGATGTCCGAAGCATTGTTTGCTTGGTCAAAGAAAGGGATTTCTGAAAACAGTTAAACAAAATTCTATTTTATAGAACAGTTACCTCGGCACCCATCTTGGGTGTCGAGGATTTCTGTTATTACCATTCACTCCTGAATATGTACTAAATACTCCCGTTGTTTCTTAGGAGTCAAGGTGTCCCAATACTGCATAATCATAGGATCATGGAGCCGCTGTTCGCCAAGCTTTCTGGCATTGACTGCTTTATTGATATCGTCATATCTGCCCAAATAATATCGTTTTTTCCGGAAGTTGATGTTGGCAATCCATTTTCCACTGTGTTTATCCAGATAGATGCCGGTATGCCCGGATGCTGCTCGGGCCGGACGAATCTTGCTGGCGACGATGGTACTGATGCTGGTCCCGTCCACCAAATCCTTACGGAAGGATGTGCAGTCCTTTCGGCTTTCCTTGTACCAGCAGCCGCAGCTATGGACACGCCTTGTGTGAAACCGATAAACGGACATTTTGGTGGTATTGCCGCACTCGCAGGCAAATTCCCACACGATGGAACCATTATCATCCCGTTCATCAGTGGGACGGATAGCCGTGAGCCGGTCAAAGGTTTCACCGGTGATGTCCTCTTTTCTCAGGTTGGTGATATGCGCCTTAGCCTTACAGCCACAGCTTCTGACGTTGCCAAATTTGACATTCGCCATTGGCATTTCCTTTTCTGTTCCACAGTCGCACCGAAATTTCCACACTGACTGCCGCTTTCCAGTAGCCCTGGTGGTAAAGCCGACAAATTCCACCGCCTCCAGCATATCAAATCGATCTCCCTTTTTGATGGCGTTTTCCCGAATGCCTTTTACAATACAACCACAGCTTCTTGTATGATGATTCTGCAGGTACGGCGCGGGGACGATCTTCTCGCCCCCGCACGCACATTCACAACGCCAAAGGGTTCCTCGTTTGGATCTTCCAACGATTTCTTTGGCTGTCAGTAAGCCGAAGGTTCTTTCGGAAATATCTTTTGTCATAGGCGTTACTTCTCGAAAAGCTCTCACCACTTGGAAACGATCTTGCCGTACACAAGTTTACGTGGATAGTCATACTTCGTGATGACCACGATGACCTGATCGCCTATATCAAAATCTTCATCCTTTTGGTACATGGTGTAAATACACAGGCAGTCCAGGTTTTCTTCCAACTTGCAGAACACACCACCCTTGTATTTGCCGGAAATTACAGAAGCACGCCGGGAGTTTAAGGGGTGGCGTGTTTCCACGCCGTCAAAGGGATGGGGTTCTGCCTCCTTGACGGAGACGCGGAGCTGGTTCTTTTCCTTGTCATAAGCCTTCAGAACAGCCATTTTCTGTTCTCCAGGATGAAACTTGTTCCGAAGATCTTCAATCATACCGTAGGAAAGATCTCTTTGGGACATAGTCATATCAAAGCCATTGCAGCTTGCAAGCAAATGGGCTGCTCCCACTGCCAGTACATTGACAGGTACTTTCTTGCCTATTCTTGGTTCCAGCTTCAGGAAGGTTCTGCGGCGAATGTCCATTGCCAGCCTTCTGGATGCGGTGCAGCAATCGTTGATCCGGTCAATGCCGGTAACCACATAGTCGATCACGGCACCGGTCATAGAGCGCAGCACATGGGGCGGTCTACGGCTTTGGTCGTCATACCAAACCTCCGTCTCGGGTATCAGCACCTTAACACGGTAACTCACAATTACCAGACAGTTGATGCTCTTCTTTTCCAATTTGCCTTTTTTGTTAGGGACTCTGACGGTAGTGGCGTCCATACCGATCACTCTGCCGGTCAGCAGTGAACCTGCCCGGTATGAAGCATATAGGGAGTTCCATTCCTTTAGCTGCTCCTCCGAGAGATCTTTGTCCCATTCCCGCATATCCAGATCGTTAAAATTCTTCATTGGGTTGGTCTCCTTTCGTCTGGCGAACATAGAACTCATATTCGCCGTCATTTTTGAGCACATAGCAGTGCTCGCAATCCGCGTGAATGCCGTGTATTTGCTCTTCTTTT
>JAFQDI010000240.1 GCA_017416055.1 Lachnospiraceae bacterium | reverse complement strand
GATGACAACCGATTGAAGATTGGCTTCCAATTCACCAAGCAGGTCACCCGCATGGGCTGTGCGGTGAAAACCAAACGGCAGATGCAGTTTAATTTTAAAGGTATAAAACTGACCTACGAAAAATAAGGAAAGTAAATCATCAATGGGAGGAGGTAAATACGATGAAACGATGGATAGCAATGATACTGGCGGCAGCAATGATGCTCTCGCTTACGGCATGTGGTTTTACGATTCTCTCCGGCGGCGGAGGGACGGAGACGAAGGGACAGGGGGATAATTCCCAGACACAGTCCGGCGTCTCGGTGGGAAGTGTCACAATTGAGAACTTTACGGAGGTTTCCGCCTCGGTTTACGGTGTGGGGATCACCAAACCGGACGGTTGGACGGTAACCGAGGCCACAAGTCCTAACGGAGTTAACAATCTCTCTGTGAAAATGACCGCTTCCGGCAGCACTGACGGAAGGACTCTGATCAAGGAATACTTTGAGAAGACCCTGGCACTCGGCGGCGTATACCAGCAGAAGATTGACTGGGATACGTTGGCGATCTCCAAGGGAACTCAGTACACGGACTTTGACACCTTCGCGGCTGCGGAGATCACCGCGATCGACACGCTGTCCTCCGCAATGTGGCTGTATGACTACAACGGAAAGTGCGTGCAGATTTCCATCAATGCAGACGGCGGCAATGTGGAATTTTCCCTGTGCTTTGTGACGCTGAATCTGGAGATTGATTTAACGCCGCCCAACAGCGGGACCGGTCCGGAGGGCTGGGTATGGCAGGATGATCACGGTTGGATCAAAGGTGTGTGGGATTCCAATGTGCTGCCGGAGAACTTCCCCAAGGAGATTGCAGGCGTGAAGGTGGAGGATACCACTTACTACGGTGTTGGGGCGGAGCGCTACAGCACACAGATCGGAGATCTGTATTTCGAGGACTACAATTACGAGGAATGGGAGCTGTCCTTCTACGCGACCGACGATCAGTTGGCGGCCTTTGGCCAGGCACTGGCCGATCTGGGCTTTGTGGGCGGTGAGGCGGATCGTTGGAACGACACGGTGACGCCGATGATCGTTACCGACGGCTCGATCTACCTGTATTATACCTACAACGAGACAGACGACGAGCCGGGCTACAAGTGGGAGGTCTGGTGTAACCTGACCTACATCGAGAGCGAATACCCCGCCATCTTTGAGGGAATTGAGCTGCCTCAGTTCGGTCTCTTTACCGATGATCCCATGGATCAATTCATGGGTTGGGATGCTGAGTTCAACGAGGTGGAAGTCGAATATGATTTCTCCGACGGCACCGGTGAGCTGCCCGCCTACTACAGTGTGTGGTTGGATTACGGCGGAGTGACCAGAGAGACATATGATGCCTATGTGGCTTCCCTGAAGAATCTGGACGGTGTGGAGCAGTGGGATCAGTACGATTACGGTGACGGCTTTGTGACCATCTTCAAGAAGGGCGATTACTACTTCGGAGTTTACTATAACTTTGACGGCGGCGAATACACGCTGACCTTTGTGAGCGCAACAGAAACGGAGTCCATGTTCTACTAAAATCATCGGAGTACAGTGTTTTGCAGAGGAAGGGAGGAAATGCAGATGCAAACGAAAATGAATCGGGGACGGAGAAGAGGAGCTGCGTATATTCTCATCTTCCTCATGCTGCTACAGTGTGTGGGCTGTAATGTCAACCGGACGGAGAATCCCGTCGGCGGTACGTCAGCCCAGTCCACCGCTGCGCCGTCCCACAAGGACAATGACAGGGAAACGCAGGAACTTCAGACCGCGGGAAGCGGGGAAACCGAAGGAGCAAACGGCGAAACCTTAAGCCCCGAGGATCAGGCGGTGGTCGATCAATGGAATCAGGTAAATACCGGACTGACGAAGGATTCCATCGGGGCGAAGGCGGATATTCTGGCTACCTTTGATACAAAGGCGACCCATGAATATACCCTGAACCCTGAGGACTACACCGTAAGCTTTGAGCTTAAGGAGCGGGAGAGCGACAGCTGGACACCCTTTATTGGAAGCAGCAGTTCTACTTTTACGGTGTCCGATGAGGAAGTGATCGAGTACACGGCAGCCAAAAAGACCATTCAGTTCACGGCAAAAAAGGCCGGCGAATGTGTGATCACTGCGGTCAACAAAGGTCGGACCGCCACGGCGCTGGTCATCGTTCACGCACCGGAGGATAACCGTGAAACGGCCAACAGTGTGGCCTATTACATGGGATATATCGCGCAGGAACTGAAGCCGCTGAACGACGCGGAGCGGGTGGAATACCTGTATAATCTGGCAGACTACGCGGCCATCCTTCAGGCGGACAGGAAAGTGGACGGAAACCTGATGAACGCCATGGCGGCGGCCTGTCTGATCTACCCCAGCGCTTACCTGATCAACAATTATGCGTCGCTGTTGATGGGCAGGCAGCAGTTTGAGGAGGCACTGGTCTGGCTGGAGCAGGCTTATCAGGTGGAACCGGGCAATCCGGTGATCCTCACCAACATGGGCGAGTGCTGCTATGAGCTGGGGAATTTCTCACAGGCGCTTTCCTACACCGATCGGGCGATCGCCTCCCAGAGTGATTTCGGTCTGGCACACCTGATCCGGTGCTGCATTTACTTAAAACAGGGCAATCAGGCAAAAGCCATCGACTCGCTGTTTAGGTCGGCGAAAACCTGTTGGACCGAGCTGACCACCACGTTGATGCTGGATCTGTATGAGTACACGAAGGAAGTGCTGGAAAAAGAGGAGAAAATGATCATCACCAAGGATCAGCTTGACATCCTCATGGAGGCGACAGGCTACGGAACCTCCGTCACTGCCGCGGACAGCTCATCCGTACAGATATCCTTCCCCTACCCGGCACCGGTGACATCTGCGGCATTGACCGCCCAGGAGAGCTATTCGGCGGCGGCATCGGCGGCCAGAACTCAGACGGAGGACTTACGTCAATACAGAGAGTACGCCGCCTCCGCATGGAGAGACGACCCGCGCCATGTGTTTATCGCCAGATTCCACATTCTCTACTATGAGCATCTGATCGAACAGTGGGGAGATAACCGAAGCTTCAAAGAGGAGCGGGAGCGGTTGGAAAAGAACTTTTCCGAGCATGCCGAGAGTACCTGGGCACCGGTCAACGAACAACTGGAAGCGTGGGCCGAGGAGCTTCAGTTCCACTCCGACATGATCATTGCCGCCATGGGATTGTCCCTGGTGGATGGGGAACAGGCGAAACAACTGTTGGAGGAGCATACCCTTGCCCTCCGGGAGAAGACGGAAAAGTATAACATAGAGGGGATCAAACTGAAGATTAACACGCTGGAATCCCTCCGCGACCAGTGGCACACGGTGCTGATCCACATTGAGGAGGCGAAGATGGACGGCTATGAAAAACATCTCCGGCCCCTCCTCGAAGAGTATTATCAGCGGATGTACACCATCCTAAGCTGCATCGCCAATGACACGGTGCGACAGAACTTTGAAAAACGGGTGCTTTACACCATCAATGAAGAGGCAGTGATCAGTCCCCTGTCTTACGCGGGGGCTGACCGGGAAACTGAGGTCAATAAATATGATCTGGAGTTGGAAATGCTCCGCACGCAGCTGGACAATTATTACAGCGACCGGATCGAGGCACAGAATCAGGAGGTTCAGGCAAAGGCGCAGGAGCAGCAGTTAGAGTGGACCAATGCCCGCAGACAGGAGTGGGGAGAGTCCTACTCGCTGGGACTGCCGCCCTTTAGCCCCATTCAGGTCCATATCGGCATCAATAACGGAAACCTGACCTACGGCTACAGTGCATTCGGCCACTCTATCATGTATGAGCGCGACAATAAGAACGGCTACCTGACTCAAACCATTACCTCCACCGCTGAGTGCTGGCCCTTCGGTCTGGGGCAGCTGGCGTCGACCGTGGATAACCTCTCCGATGCCGCGGAAACGCTGAAACTGTTGAGCAATCCGGCACTGAACGTGGGAAATGTGGCTGACTTCGCCACCGGGCAGGTGGTGGGCGGTATCCCCGTCTTAAGCACCTCCACCAAGACCGGCTCCATCAACGTCTACAACGCGGACGGAGAGCTGGTGGATTCCTCCCGCATCCGCGAAAAATCGCTGGAAGGAAGCTGGGGACTCTTGGGCGGAAGCATCACCGAGACCACAGCTCAGGGTCAGAAACACAACGGAATCCTCACCAATTCCATCACGACGACCACTAAGGTGAAGCTGAGTTTTGCCGGCATCTCCATGGAAAAGGATGTCTATAACTGATGATTGATACGAAAGGAGATATTCCCATGAAAAAACTGTTTTCTTTGCTTCTGTTGATTTTACTGCTGGCAGCTTGTCCGGCGGTGGCTGCTTTCGTGGCAGAAGATCCGGACATTTCCGCCTTTGAGCTGCCCGCGCCCAAGGCACCCAACTATTTTATCTTTACCGACGGGGACGCAAAGGAAGGGCACCACGACGATCTGCGAATGATCATGGTCGCAGATCAAGTCGTTGCCGCGCTGGCGGCGGAGTATTACGGTGACAGCGACGCCTTTTACGAGAAATACGGTCTGTATTCCTTTACGATATCCATGCAGTACGATGTATCGCTGGACGATGAGGAACACTGGCAGTATATGAGCGAATGGGACAGCCAGTATTACACCGACGGCCATGTACACGGATATCCGGCTGTGAGTCTCGGCTCCGAAATGATGGAGGATTTCGAGTTCTTCTGGCTGACCTATTACGAAGGCCCCGATTCCGACACCTTCGCCCCTTACAAGCCCGCCATCCTTACCGATAAGTATTATTATAGCGACGGCTACTCAGAAAATATCTACTCCTTTGACGTGGAAAACCACAGCCTTTACATCCGCTGCCGCTATTATATGGAGTGGGAGACCTACGACAAGACCACCAACACCATCGGAGAAAAGCAGAGTAGGTTCTCTCCGTGGTCAGACTCTGCCGTGTTCGGCAAGAACTCCACACAGATCATCCCGGAGGCACCGACCACCTACGTTGCGCCTGTCATCTCCGATCTGAGGATACTTCCTCCCGATGAAACCTATACCCGCAGCCGAGTAGAATATTTCCAGACCACTCCCGAGTCTGTATGGATGACCAACATCTACTATCTGATGACCGATGACGGCTATTTTGACGGACTGGAGACCCAGCTTTGCATCGGGGACGGCCAATGGCTGGACTGTGATACGGCAGACTCATGGGGTGACTGGTGTCTGTACAACGGCATCCGTGAAGTAGTAAATCTAGAAGATCTGGACATCACCGAGGAGAGCAACATCAAGCTCCGTGTCCGTTTCAACGGTTCACACGGACCCTCCGAGTGGTCCAACGTGCTGGAGATCAACGGGAAGTTAGAGGAAGGGACAGAAGCGCCCGACGAGTCACAGAGCCTTCAGCCGACAACGGGAGACGAAAAGACGCAAGAGCCGGGAGAAAAGTGTGAGCTTTGCGGATTCTGCCCGGTGCCCTTCGGGCTGTGTATTCTGATCTGGATCGCAATCATTCTGATCGCGTTGCTGCTGTTGGTGATTGTGATCGCCATCCTTGCGCGCCGGAAGAAAAAATGTCCCGCCTGCAAAACGAAGTGCAAGCGGAAAGAAAAATTCTGCCCCAGATGCGGACGGAGATTTTAAATCTACAAACAGGAAAAGTGAGGTATGAATATGGCAAGATTTTGTACGAATTGCGGCAAAGAACTGGAAGACGGAATGATGTTCTGCACCGAGTGCGGAACGAAGGCAGAGGAGGAAGCGGCGGCAACCGCGGCGGCACAGACCGCGGTGACAGCGCAGGCGTCGCAGCCGGTGGTGCAGGCGCAGCCGGTATATCAACAGCCGGTATATCAGCCGGTACAGCAGACCACCGCAGCGGTGCTCGATGAAACCAATCAGGTGGTAAAGACAGGAAAATATTTCGGACTGATTTTCCTTTACGGAATACCGGTGATCGGCCTGTTGGCCTGCATCTACATGTCCATCTTCCCGAAAAATAAAAACGTGAAGAATTTTTCACGGGCAATGCTGATCTGGGCGATCCTGGGGCTGATCCTGTGTATTCTGATCTGGATGGGATTGAAGGCACTGGCAGATGTGCTTGCCCAGATGCTCAATGAGCTGGGCGGCGGTCAGCTTGACGAGATCAAGAATCTGTTTGGACAGTTGGGCGAGTTGAAGGATGTGTTCGGTCAGCTCGGTAATCTGGACCTGGGAACACTGGAAAGTATGGGAGAGCTTGGCAACGTAGACCTGGAGGCGCTTCAGGGACTTGGTGATCTGGATTTGGATGCATTGGAAGGCCTCGGCGATCTGGATCTGGGCGCTCTGGAGGATATTTTGAATATGCTGCCAGGCAGTGCAGGGCAATAAGTAAACAGAAGAAGCGGCATCGGAACAATTCCAAATGCCGCTTCTTCTGTTATTTGTTACGGTTATTTTCTCATCGGCGGTACTTCGATCACCAGATCGCTCAGCGGGAAGGAGCAGCAGGGATGGATGTATCCGTAGATCAGATCAGCCTCTCTGCGTCCGTCCACCGACTTCGGCGTGTAAACCTCGCCGCTCACCAGTCTGGAATGACACCAGCCGCACTCGCCACTTCGGCAGTGTGCGGGAGCCGCGATTCCGTTCGCCTCCAGCGTACGGAGCAGGGAAGTTTCCGCGGGAGCGGTGACGGTGGTCTCTTTTCCGGCAATGCGGACGGTGAGCTTGAACTCGGGAGCCTTGTGGCCGGGGTAATCTGCTTCCTTGGAGGGAGTAAAGTACTCACCGAACAGCTCGTGGCGGATGAATTTCCGGCGAAGTCCCAGAGTAGCGATTTCTTTGTCCACAAAATTGTACATGGCTTGAGGGCAGCACAGGAAAATAGAGTAGTCTCCCTCGGGCGCATATTTGCGAATCAGATCCGCGGTGATAAAGCCACTCTCGCAGCCTT
>JAFQDI010000239.1 GCA_017416055.1 Lachnospiraceae bacterium | reverse complement strand
ATATCCCTCATTTTCTTTACACAGCAGACACTTCGGATATCCACTCTGCTTGGCCAGTTTTGCCGCCGCAATCGCTTTGGGATCTTTTTCCGGCTTGGACAGGTTGATTGTGATATCCAGCGTACCAAACTCGGTTTCGGTAGTCCATTTCATATCTTTGGCCACGCGGGCTCTGCGAATGTAGTTGCTGTCTCCACTCAATTTATAGTAATAATCGGTAGCCGCCTTTTCACCCTGTTCTGTGTAAATTCGCTTAAACTCCGCACATACTTCGCTGGGTCTGGGCATCAACACACTCATGATTTTTGTGTCAAAGAGGTCTCGATAGGTTATGGTATCCTCCGCAATCAGACCCTGCTCTACGGCATAATCCAGCATACCGTTCAAAATTCGTTCCAGATCCATTTCCAAACCCGCAAACATGGTTGTTTTTTCTTCAGCCTCTTCCGCTTCGTCCCATTCATCCAGTCCGAACAATTCTAACAGGCGATTGACCGTATAAATTTTATCCTCCGGCTTAATCAGGCCCGTGCTTAGTCCATACGCTGTCAATTCGCAGATCATTTTCTGTATCATTTTTGTGCTCCCCTACATCATGATGATTTTCAACCGTCGGCAAATCCCCGCCCGGCTCACTGAATCCAAACTCCACCCTCAACCCGTATATTCAGGCAGTGGCAGCTTCCTTCTCCCAATACGCGATCCATTTCCTTCACAAAGTTCGCCAATTTTTCATCAGGAACAAACGCTTGAATTGTTCCGGCAAATCCTCCGCCGTGAACACGGTATGCGCCCGCACCGTCCAACAGCTTTGCACACAGCGCCAATGCAATCGCCATCTCCTGATGCTCCTTATGCCCGGCAGGCACCACATTCTGCAAATACATCCAGCTGCTTTCACCGGATTTACGAATCAACTGCAGGAATGTGTCAAAGTCGTTCTTTTTCAAGGCCTCACACTGTCCCTCAACCCGGCGATTTTCCTCATATACATGAAGCGCCCGCATCGCTGCACGGTCACCGGCTGCGCTTCTCACTTCCGGAAGCCGCCTCATAAATTCTTCCTCAGGAACTTCGCGAAGATATGATTTTCCAAATACCGCGCAAACGTTTTTCAACTCTGCCGGAATCGCTGCGTATTCATCGGTCAAGTCTGCGTGATCGGCTCCCGAATCAATAATGCACAGCGTATATCCGCATTTAGAAAAATCGAAATCGATTTTCTCTACGATTGGATTGGAATTGTCCGCAAAATCAATGGTTACCAAATTCCCAACAGAAGAAGCCATCTGATCCATCAGCCCACACGGCTTACCGAAATAAACATTCTCCGCGATTTGGCCAATCTGTGCAATCTCAACGGCAGTTGCCCGGTCGCCATACATCAGGTGATTGATAATTGTTCCCATCATAACCTCAAATGCTGCCGACGAGGACAAACCGCTTCCTCTTAGCACATCGCTGATCATATAGGCATCAAAACCAATCAATTCAGCTCCTCTTTTCTCAAATTCCGCTGTCACCCCCCGGACCAAGGAAGTGGTGCTTCCGTACTCTGCCTCATTTGGCTCCAGTTCGTCCAAGCCCACTTCACACAGAGGATACCCTTCCGACCGAACGCGAATTACCCTCTCGCCATTTACCGCTGCCGCCGCCAGCACATCCAGATTGACTGCCGCCGCCAGCACTCGTCCGTGTTGGTGATCAGTATGATTTCCACCAATCTCTGTTCTTCCGGGAGCAGAAAAATACATCAGTTTCTCCTGCGTTCCAAACGTCTCTTCAAATCCCTTTTTTACTCTCTCTATCCGTGCAGAATCCACATTCATCGGCGACTACTCTCTTTCTATATTCTATCTTTTGATATTCATGATAACATCTTATAAAATCACCTGTATTGCTTTTTTATATGGTTTTTTGTGTTTTTTGGCGATAATCACAAATTATATATCAATGGAAGCAAAAGCGGGTGACCCCTTAACCTCGTCTCCTTAGTTTTCGCTAAATCACCCACTCATTTCTTTTTTATTTGTTTAATTTACTGATACGCGATAGTATGAATCTACTGCAGCAAAAAAAGCATCAATATTGGCCCAGTCAGACATCGGCGGAATATCACATCCGGAGGAAATCACGAAATTTGGATAATGACAACATTCCCTCATGATCTGCAATGTTTCCTGTCTGATACTCTCCGGATTGCCATTGCGAAATTGTCTTGCTGGATCTACATTTCCCATCACTATGGTATTAGAAGGAATACGGGAAAGCATTTCCGCCATACAAATTGAATTCCCAAAATGATACGCTGCCGCACCGGTATCCAAAATGGAATCAATCATCTGAATCGTATTGTCTCCGCAGTTATGGTAGATCACCAGAAAATGCTCATCCTGAAGTGCCTCTACAACACGTTTGATATACCGCGAAGAAAACTCCTCCGCAAGGGTCGGTGACAGAACTCCTGCCAACGGCTCCGCCATCATAATACCGTTTGCCCCCGCCTCTTTATATGCTTTTCCATATTCAATCAAAAAAACCGTAATCTTTTCCAGTAATTTATTTACCATGTCTGGTTCATCATAGCAAAGATACATGATCTCTGTTACATCCAAAAGACGGCCGGCCAGCGAATACGGCCCAATGATTCCTGCAAATACGGGTCTGTCCTCAATTAGTTTTACCGCCTTTTTGATCGCATCAATATAGGTTTGCGTCCGGCCACTTCCAATTTGAGGGATCTTGATTGCATCAATTTCTTCTTCTGTCCGATACACACATCCCCGTACTGTCGGCACCTCATCCTCGCTCACCATGATCTGCGCGCCAAAACACTCTGCTTCCACGGACAGGTCCATCAGACTCACGGCTGCTGATGCATCGACGCGGTCAGCAATCAATTTCATTCCTTCTGCCTGTCTTTCACTGTCGGTGATTAATTCTCTTACACTGATACCCATCAACTGCACAGCAGGAAAGGAAAGAATCGGCAATGCTTTTTTCACGGGGGCTTCTCGCAGTTCTTCGAGCCACTGCTTCATGTCTCTTCTCATCTTCTACCTCTCTGTTTTATCTGATATCAATTCATTTCTTTACAAAATGCTACCGCCGCCTCTGCTGCACGGGTTGCATCTACTGTGTACATATCCGCTCCAATCTGCTCACAAAAAGCAGCATTGACAGGTGCTCCTCCGATCATGATCTTAATTGAATCACGCACACCGGCCTTCTTTGCCTCTTTCACCACATCAGCCATGACAGGCATCGTCGTTGTCAAAAGTGCAGAACAGCAAATAATCTGGCAGCCCTCTTCGATCGCAGTTTTTACAAAAGCTTCGGCAGGGACGTCCGTTCCCAGATCAATCACTTCCAGACCCTTTCCCTCCAGCATCATTTTCACAAGATTCTTACCAATGTCGTGAAGATCTCCCTTCACTGTTCCGATGCATACTTTTCCCACCGAAACAGCCTCTCCTTCCGTCAAAATCGGTTTCAAAACAATTGCTCCCATATTCATCGCGCGGGCGGCAATCATCACTTCCGGCACGTAAACTTCGCCCTTTTTAAATCGCTCTCCGATCACATCCATTCCGGCCATAAGCCCTTTCTCCAAAATTTCCTTTGCTGAGATTCCCTCTTCCACTGCCTGAATGACTAATTCCTTTACCGCTTTCGCCTTTCCCTTTTGTAAATTCTCTGAGATTTCAACTAAAATATTCATAAGTCATTGCCTCCCTTTTGTCCTATCACCGGGTTGCGGTCTTAAAAACAAGCATAATACTACACATTTTATATTATATAATGTTCTTGACCTGTTTACTTGTAATATGTTGCACTTTTTTGGTATTTTTCCGACTTTTAGTTGACTTTTCCTTTTTTGTTTTATATAGTTGAATCAAGATTTTGGTGTCGAAGGAGTTCTCCTCATGAAAAAGCATCCCTTCAATCATAAGCTTGCCTCCGAGTGTGCCAAGGCATTCAATGTCTCCACAGGACTGGGTTGTACGGTTTCTGATCTCTCCGGCAACATTCTCACTGAATACGGTTGCGGATATGGTTGCTGCCCTGTCTGTCAAGCCGCTGGGCTGGCAAAAGAAAGCGGTATCCATGCTCACAATTACGGCTTGGCAGAAGCAGAACGTTTTGGCGGAAAATATATCTACTTTTGTCCTCTCGGCCTGACCTTTATGGTCTCTCCGATAATCGGTGAGACCCGAAGTATGGCCAAAATTACTGCAGGTCCGTTCCTCATGGTAGAACTTCAAGATTACATTGACTATGAGTTGACCGAGAATTTACATTTTGACAGCGAGGTCATCAAAAAAATTCTTCCCTTGATTGCAAACATTCCGTTTATCGAACCAGCAAAAGCACGAGAGTTATCCAATCTTTTGTTCATGGCCGTTGGATTCATGAATAATGTTTCTGCCGAATATAACCTTCTAAAACGAGAATCTGCCGAGCTTCTTCAAGGGCAAATCAGTTCATATATCACTGAACTGAAACACCAGTCCAACCCCTCCCGCTATCCATTTGAAAAAGAGTCTTCTCTTCTTCAAGCGATTTCGCGTCATAACTCCACTGATGCCGAGCATCAAGTGCAAGAATATCTGGCTGCTCTGTTCACTAACAGTGGCGGTGACCTCGACTGGATCAAAGCCAGAATCAGCGAAATGACAGTTCTCGCCTCCCGCGCCGCCGTGGAACAGGGCGCATCAGAAAAACAGATCCTTATCTTCCTCCAAAGCTGTCAGAAACAGCTCGCCACCCAACAAAACTTTTCTGCATTGAGTACCTGGCTTTTGGATACAGTGCTTCGTTTTATCAACGAGATGGCAGTGGACCCGGATATCAAGCATGCGAATATTATCCATCGTTGCATTCAGCACATCAGTACGCGGTATACGGAGCATCTTACACTGGAGGAGATGGCAAGTATTATCTCCTTCTCGCCGGATTATCTCAGCCGAATCTTCCGACAGGAAACCGGCATCACCTTCAACCAGTACGTCAATCACGTTCGCATTGCAAAGGCCAAGGAACTGATCCGCCACTCTGATCTCCGGCTGACGGATATCTCACAGATGACCGGCTTCGATGATCAAAGCTATTTTACAAAAGTATTCCGCCGCATGGAGGGAATGTCCCCTCGGGAATACGCAAAAAAATGTCATTCTCAGTCGGAAGAAGTCCACTGACACAATCAAACAACAGGGGTGTCGCGCGATTGCACGACATCCCTGTCCTACTTATTTTGAAAAGATCTCTGCCAGACGTTTTGGATCTGCCTTAAACTCTCTCTCCATCGTTAGAAGTCCGTTCACTTCCTGCTGCACATCGGTGAGTTGTGTATAACAGTATCCGCAAAGACCTTTCATCCCGCGAATCGATTCGGTCAGATTCTTAACGCGAGAAAGATATTCTTCCTCGTTTTGGGCAAGCTTTCCATATCCCCATCCTTCACCGCACTCAAATGCGATTCCTCCGTATTCCGACATGATCACCGGCTGTCCCTGATACCCTGCACAATCCGCAAAACTGCGTCTCGGCAACAAATCTCCCACCTTCTGATCATCCAGCACACGATCAAGCTCTTCCGTCATGGACTTTAGTCCCTCTCCGCTTCCCGCATAATTATGCAGACCAATGATATCACTGTCCGTATGCTCCCAGCCGTCGTTGGATATCACAGGACGTTTGTCGCCATCCAGCGCCTTCGTCAGCACAGTGAGCCCGCGTGTGAAATCCTGCTGTTTTTGATTCGAATAGACTTGATAAATCCCCCAAGACTCGTTGAACGGAACCCAGCAAATCAGTGACGGATGATTGGAAAACTGATCAATAACTTCCATCCATTCTCTGCTGAACCACTCGCAACCCTTCCGGGTAAATTCATAGTTCGAAGGCATCTCACAAGTCGCATAAACACCTGCTACATCACAGTAGTAATAAAACCGCTCATCTTCAATCTTCTGATGTTTTCGAATCGCATTGAGTCCAAGCTGTTTTGTCAGCATAATATCTTTCAACAGGCTCTCTCCGTCAGGCGGTGTCAAGTGCGTATTTGCCCAATATCCTTGATCCAGTATTCCCTTAAAATAGTCCGGAACATTATTGACGATGAATTGACCACCGTCACAATCAATTTTTCGCATCCCAAAATAAGAGCTTACCCTGTCGATCACCTTTCCATCGCAAATCAGCTCGGAACAAACCTCATAAAGGCTTGGACAATAAGGTGTCCAATAACATATTTTAAAAAAGTGTGCATCCGAAATCAGATTTCGCGAAAAGCTGATCCTCCGACTGTTCACCTTCTCTTCCGAGCAAAAGATCTCCATCTCACCAAATGTAACGCTGGTCCGCAAGGAAAGTCCCTTGCAGTCTCCTGTGAGCTCATAGAAAAACGATGCGCTGTCACGATCAAACTCCGGAATGATTTTTAGCGTATCAATTCTTCTGGAACTAACCACCTCTGCCCATACACTCTTCCAGATTCCGTTGGTCTCCACGTAAAAGCACGCAAATGACTCCGGAAGCCAACGCTGTTTTCCACGGGGCTGGGCGGTGTCGAAGCTGTCTTCCACGCGCAATGTAATTCGATTTTTGTCTTTCCGAAGGTGTTCCGTGATGTCAAAACCGAATCGCGTGTAACCACCCTCATGGTCTCCTACATATTCACCGTTCACCCAAAGCTCTGCGCGAAAATCAACCCCTTCAAAATGAATCAACGCGCGGTCGTTTTCGAGCTGAGAGCCTCTCAAGTCTAATCCGTCCACTTCTCTCTCGTACCAGATCACGTCATGGCGCGCTGTATCTCCGATTCCGCTTGCCGGTGTCTGATAAGAGTAAGGAACAACTATCGTTTGTGAATAAGCATGTTGCATAAACCATTTTTCTTTTTTACCGATGTTTTTATCATCGAATTCAAACTTCCACTCTCCATTCAGATCCAGAAAACTCTCTCTGACAAATTGCGGTCTCGGATATTTTTCTCTGTAGAATGACACATGCTTCATTGCAATCCTCCCACTCTTTTTCGTTACGCTATCCCGTCAACAGGGGCTGATGGTAAATTCCTCAAATACCGCTGAAGCAGACTCAGCATGAAGTCCTACCTTGCCGGTCAGATAAGGTGCCTCTTGATCCGTGTAAGAAACTGCTTCCTCGCCGTCAATCAAAACCGTTATCCTGTTTCCGACCACGCAGGCAGTCAGATGGAGCTCCCTCTGTGGATTCTGTAAATATCGGAATTTCTTCGCCACCTGCGCACAATTATAATTGTGTTTATCAATTCCCACACTGCCATCCGCATCCACATACACAAAGTAAGACTGGTCGTTGAACGCAAACACCATATGCTTTTCCAGTGCAATCGGTGCAATATTTGCCGTGCGCACCAGAATCCCGGCCTTTCCGGACGACTCAGGGGAGAGCGTTATCTTCACTTCCACCTGATAATCTGCCCAATTCTTGTTTCCATAAATGAGGTTTCCCTGTTCTCTCTTTGCGTCGCTATGTACTCGAATCTGATCATTCCAGCAGCTCCACATTCCATCCATCAATGTAAATCCGTTCCGGTGAATGGACGTGACCTTCTGTTTCATTACCGTCTCCACCGGATAGAGTCTGAACGCATAGATATCCACAGAACCTTCCAGCGCGGTAAGCATCAGCAAATCGTAATACTCGCCCAGAGAGATATTACTCAGCACTGCTTCCCGATAAACTCCGTCTGTGCTATCAATTCGTGCGGAATCCATCACGGAACCATCCTTGTCAATTACAGCTAAGATACTTTCTTTGCTTGCGCGATAGGTGACCGACAGATTAAATCTCGTATTCTCGCCGGCATTGATTCGATAAACTATTTTCTCTCCGGCTTGCAATCTTAAGGATACACCCCGTCTTAATCCATCGGTCAAAGACAGATTGGGCGAACTGTACTCCTTTGCGTAATCCTTCGCGAAGAATTTTCCCAAATAAGATCGATAACCGGCACTCACCTCATCATAGGAACTCATTTCCGTAATCGCTGTAAATCCGATCTCTCCGTCACATTCAAAACAGTACGCGAGCTTTCCTCCTGCCGCCTCTGCTTTCACATTGAACTTGCGCATCTCATCGAGCTGTATCTGCAGTCTGCCGTAACGATAATCGATTTTTACCATATGGAGCGCATTCGGCTCATACACACCCTCGTTCAAACTGTACACCGCCGAATAGAACTCTCCATCGACACTCAACGTCATTTTTCCATCCGGTCCGATCAACAGTTTTCCCTTTCCTGAAGAGAACGAAAGCGCTGCACTTCCCCCATGAGGATTAAAATTCATCTCCGCCACGTAATTTGCTTCAGCATCCACCTGATACTCGGCGATCACATGTTTTTCCACGACACCAAATCCATCCTTCGTTGAGGACACGTTAGTAAACCTCTCCGCTGTCACTAGGCGATCGTAGTAGGTTGGCATCTTCCCACGCGCCTGCCAAAAGGATGTCGGTCCAAAAGCATTCAGTTCTGCTCCGTTGTAGGACAGACGATCGATATTCATCCCACGTATCGGTCCTGCTGCGATCAAATTGTGGTAAACCACATAGTCACTGAGCAAATCCGGACCGGTAAACACCAGACCGCAACCGGTTCCAACCAAATCTCCATCGGTATTCGTCAACAAAGGACGTTCGCCTCGCTCATACCCTTCCAGAACAGAATCGCTGCTGGCCCAGAGCGTGCGATATGATTTTCCCGCAACGTGATTTCCGCTGTACGTGACGAAATACCGGCCGTCCCGCTTGAAGATCATGCCTGTCTCCGTCCAGTTGTTCCCTTTGGTTCCGTCCGCAACAGTTCCCGCCGTGTAAGGCTTTTCCTCCACCTCCAAAGGACTTGGCATTTTGTGGTACTCAATACCGGCCCATCCATGTCCCATGTACCACTGACCGTCATCATCAATAAAGACGCTGGCATCAATACACTCGTGGATTTTTCCGGTTACGTCCACAAAAGGACCCAGCGGAGTTTTTCCCTCTAACACATGCAAACCTTGTCCGTGGGGAGTGGTATAGAGATAGAATTTTCCGTTCCAATACACCGTCTTTGGTGAGTAGGCAATCCAGGTGGCGGGCTGGTCCTCCGCAACCAGCCCACAGTACTTCCAATCATAAATGTTCTCACTGCACCAGACTTTGACACCTTGAGTTTGAAAAGATGTACTCACATAGAGATAGTACATTCCATTGTATTTCATGATATGGGGATCTCCGATTCCGTAGGAGGGCCACTCCTCTTCCAGTGTCATGTAATTCCGGTATGTTTCATCCATTGAGATCTTCTTCATATCAACACCTCGCGCTGAGCATCATGCTCAGTCATCTGACAGACCTTTTACCTTAAATTCTTCATACACAGCCGCCGAGCACTCCGTATATAACCCCACCTTGCCGGTCAAATAAGGTGCTGTATTGTCTGTGTAGCTGAGCACCTGTTCTCCGTTCGCATATACGGTCAGCGTATTACCGCAGGCTTTTACCTTCAGGGTTACCTGCGCAAACGGATCAGCTAGATATTTCTTCTCTTTGGCTACCGTCTCAGAGTTATAATTGTGTTTATCAATTGCTATGGTTCCATCGTCGGTAAAATAAACCACGTAGCCTTGATCATTATTTCCGTAGATTGCATGCTTCGAACGGGTAATTTCCGCACTGTTTGCCATGCGAAGCAAAATTCCCACTTTTCCGTAGGATTTTTCGTCGAGGGTGATTTTTACCTCGACCTCGTATTCTCCCCAGTTTTCGCTTCCGTAGAGCAGATTTCCGCGGTCAACTGCCAGATCAATCGTGCTGTTGATCTTTCCATCTTCAGCACTCCACATACCATCCATCATGGTAAATCCATAGTTGCCGATTGTGCTGATCGTGCGCTCTCCACCCACTTTCTCAACCGGGTAAAGACGGAATGCATAGATGTCAGCAGAGCCTTTCAAAACGCTCAAGGTAAGCATGTCGTAGTACTCGCCCAGAGGGATGTTGTGCAGAACACCTTCCACATACTTTCCATCGGTGGAGGTGAACTTAAAGCCGTCGGTCACAGATCCATCGTCACTCACCGCTGCCAGCACTCCATCCACCGATGCACGGTAGGTCACCGACATGTTAAACAATGTGTTCTCACCCGCGTTGATCCGATAACGGGCATAATCATTTTTGTCTAAGGTCAAGGCCGTTCCATCATAAAGCCCATCCGTCAGCTTCAACTTGGAAGAACTGTACTCCGTCGCGTAATCCTTGCCGAAAAACTTGCCGGCGTAAGGCCGATACCAGGATCCGATGGAATCGTAAGAACTCATCTCGGTTATTGCGGTAAATCCGACCTTGCCGTCCTTCTCAAAACTGTACGCCAGTTTTCCACCGACAGCCTTAGTTTCCACATCAAACTTGCGCATCTCGTCGATGTACACCTGCAGTCTTCCATCACGGTAGTCGATCTTCACCATATGGACTGCATCTGCCACATAGGCACTGTAATCTGCCGTGTATTCCTGTCCGCCCACCGTCAATGTCATATTTCCGTCAGGCTTGATCACCAACTTACCCTTTCCCGAAGAGAACGTAAGGGTAGCAACACCGCCGCCTGCATGGTAATTCATCTCCGCCACGTAGTTTGCCTCTGCCTTCTCCTTATACTCAGCAATCGTTCCGGCCGCCACGGAGCCAAATCCATTCTTTACCGAGGATACGTTGGAAAAACCTTCCGCTGTCTTTAGAAAATCGTAATAGGTTGGCATCTCTCCCCTTGCCTGCTCATAGTCTGTAGGGCCAAACGCCGTGATCTCCGTTCCATTGTAGGAAAGCCGTTCAATATTCATCTGACGAAGAGGTCCTTTGGGTGAAAGCAGATTATGATACACCACGTAGTCGCTGACCAGATCTGCTCCGGGGAACACCAATCCGCAACCGGTTCCTCTAATCTCTCCATAAGTTCCCGTCAGCAGCGGACGCTCACCCGTGGTATATCCTGACAATACAGAAGAACTGCTCGCCCACATGGTGCGGTATGCGTCATTTGCCACATGGTTTCCGGAGAAAAATGCAAAGTAGGTGTCATCCCGTTTAAAAATCTGTCCGGTCTCGGACCAGTAATTGCCTTCGGTTCCGCTGGCAACCAGTCCGGGCCAGAAACCATCTTCTTCTACCACCAAAGGACTGGACATCTTATGAAATTCCACTCCGCTGATATCACAGCCATGTCCCATGTACCACTGTCCGTCATCGTCGATAAAAATCGTTGCATCAATACAATCGTGGCTGGGACCCTCGGTCACTTCCACAAACGGTCCCGTCGGGGAATCCGATGTCAGAATGCGGAGTCCCTGCCCGTGGGATGTGGTGTAGAGATAAAACACACCGTTCCAATAGTACACCTTGGGAGAGTAGGCGATATAGGTCGCATCCTGATCCTTCGCAATAATCCCACAGTACTCCCAGTCATACGTATTCTCGCTGCACCACATCTTGATTCCTTGCTCTCTTCCCTTGGTGCTGACATAGAGATAATACATACCGTTGTACTTCATAATGTGGGGATCACCGATGCCATAAGCCTCCCACTCCTCTTCCAATACCATATAGTTTTTGTACGTCTCATCATCAGAGATTTCGTCTTCTACATTGAGTTTTGGCACCTTTGTCTTCCACTCTGTGATAGGCGCATTCTCATCATTTTCGTTTCTCCGGCAGGCTGAAAGGCCAAGACAAAGGACCATAGCCAGCAGGAAGGCAATCCATCTTTTCATTTTCATTTGCTCTCCTTCGTCTGTCTCGGCGCATATTCACCGACAAACACAACGCGATGTCCGCCACTGATCTCAAAAGCCTGTTCGTAAGGCATTTCCTCACAACAGTTCACATAGATTTTCTGATCCGGGCGCAACCCCTCCAGATAAAGTTTCAGATCCTCCGCTGCACGATTGTGCAACTGCAACGTTTTCAAATTTTTCATTGATGCAAACAGCGGAATGTGCTGTGCATGAGAACCACAGAGATGGATCATTCCTGGCTTCGGATATACACCGAGCAACTCATCGTCCAGATCCTTCACAAATGCCTCATAAAGGTCGGGGGAAAGCATCTGTGTACTGCAGCCACAAATCTGACCGCAGCCATAAGGCTGTGTACGCTCCCAGGAAACCACCGGCTGAAGCTGATTCTCCGGAATACGGTCCCGATACCACTGATGAATCTGCTTCTGCACATCGGTGATGATCCGCAGATCATGTCTGACCGCTTCTTCATCCTCAAAAAATGCGTAGAACACCTCACCCCCGTAAAGATTGACGATCACATTCAGCGGACTGGCAATGGTGGGAAGTCCAAAGATCGGCAATTTCACATTATGCTCCAGAAAACGCTCCGCAATGCGTCGTGCCAGAGCAAACGTGGGATTATTTTCCATGTCTGGCATCTCAAGCGTGCCAACCTCTTTTTTCAGTGCCTTGCAGTACCACTGTCCGTCCACATTCCCCACCTCGGCACCCAAAATCTTGTCCACAAAGTGCACACCGTAAGGACCGAACTCAACGCACAGAGGACGAAGCATCTCCTCGTCGGCAGAGATTCTCTCAGCATGTTCCGCCATCATGGTCAATGCAGCATCCACCCATTTCTCCGGCTCTGTGTAGGGATCTACTCCCTGAGGAAAAAACACCGTTCCATTCAAATTCAACGTCTTCTCTGTCTGCTTTCCGTCATAAAAATCCTGCAGACGTGCAAAAATCTTTTCTTTTCTGGCAATCAAATTCGGATCGTTAAGGATTTCGTATACGTTTGCGTTCATATTACTCTTTCACACCTCCTGTGAGAGAAAGGGAGTTGATGACCTGCTTGTTAAAGATTAAATAAAGCAGTATCAAAGGAATCGATGCACAAACCGCTCCGGCACACATCACCGGCACGGAGGCCATAGAGCTATCCTGCGTGTTAAGCGAGGCCAAAAACGGGGTCAACGGGTACTTCTTCGGGGAATCCAGATACAGGATCGGTCCCAACAGATCATTCCAAATCGCCATCAGCCAAAGCAGCGCCTGCGTTGCAATTGCGCCTTTGCACAACGGAAAAATGATATGTAAATAGATTCGGAAGTAGGACGCCCCCTCAATCTTCGCACTCTCTATCATGGAATTCGGCAGACTCTTCAAATACTGGACGATAAAGAACATCGCGGAGATATTTCCGAGACATCCGGGCAGAATCAACGGAACATAGCTGTCGCGAAGCCCGATCATGGTCCAAAATAAAAAGGTAGGAAACATGGTTACGGTTCCCGGGATCATCATAGTAGCAAGGAGCAATGCAAACATAATCTTGCTTCCACGGAAACGCATCTTGGCAAACGCAAATGCGGCAAGACTGGTGGTGAACAGTCCGATCGGCAATACCCAAATCAATATCTTACAGGTATTAAGCACACTCTTCATCATATCCTCTTCAAAGAGGATGCGGTAATAATTCTTCCACTGCCATGTGGGCGGAATCAGTTCAAGAGTCTCTGTAAACAGCTCTCTCGGCAGCTTCAATGAGTTGGAGAGCATGATCAAGTAGGGCAACAGCATCACCGCTGACAAGCCCAGCATGATGATCACAATCACAGTCGTAGTGAATTTGCGATTAAAACTTTTTGTTCGAAAACGTTCTAATTTCATCCTACTGCACCTCCTTTACCCACTTATCTCTAACCTTAAACTGAACCATCGTAATGATAATGGTGAGTATGCCGAGCACCCAGGCTGCCGCACAGGCAACGCCCATTCTCTGATCGGCCATACCCTTGTCCCAGATATAGTACACGATCGTGTATGCGCTCCGATTGATTCCTCCGCCGGGGGTCATCACATAAACAGAGCCAAACATCTGCAGACCTCCAATCACTCCGCAAATCAGTATATAAAACGTAATCGGAGATACCAAGGGGACGGTAATATGGCGCACACACTGGAAACCGTTTGCCCCATCCAATTTTGCTGCCTCGTAATAGGTTTGGTCAATACTTTTTAGGCTGGCAAGATAAAACAGCATTGTATTTCCAAGACCGCCCCAGATTCCCATAATAATATACGCCGGCTTAATATAGTGCTCATCATTGAGCCAATTGGGCAAGTCTGTCAAACCGATCCACTCTAAAAACTGATTGATCGGACCATATTCCACATTAAAGATCCATCTCCATGCGATCGCCATTGCAATTCCGTTGGTAACCGCAGGCAGGTACAAAATCACCTTAAACAGTGTAGACATGGGCATTTTCCGATTCAAAGCAACCGCCGCCATAAACGAAAATACCATGCCTATGGGAACTCCGATCATCAGATAAAAGGTGTTTCCCAGACTCTTATAAAACACCGGATCAGTAAAAATCTCTTTAAAGTTATTTAATCCCGTAAACGTCGGAGCAGTAAGCACATTCCAGCGCATGAAACTAATCACCAGAGATGCAGCCAACGGGGCAAACAAAAAGCATATCAAAAGCAACATGATCGGAAGAACAAAAAGCCATGCAGTACGCTCTTCTTTACGATTAAGTCTCATTCCTTTATCACTCCATCATTATGTTTTTCGCCCGGCCCACATGGGACCATGCCCAGGTGGCCGGGCGAAATTGCTTCGTCAGGATTCCAACCTAACTTATCGTTTTAGTTCATCCGTAATTTATTCCAGATTAACTTGTTTCTTTAACTCTGCCAACTCATTCCAACCGATATCCAGTTCTTTCTGCATTTCCGGCTGAACCTGAGCCACAAAATCATCGACGGTCATACTTCCCTCAAAGACCTTTCCAATCAATGATGTGAACGGGTCATACCAAGAATTAGAAGGTGTCAGAAACTGCTCCTCGGAATGGCCGTGCTCCTCCAAAATCTTGATCCATGCCTCTACACCAGGCTGGGCATTTGCATAGAATTCAACAAATTCTCCCTTTGCCATGGAAATGATATTGGGAACGATCTGTCCCATCTTGTACAACTGACGCTGACAATCCTCGTTGGTAGAAAGGAACTTTGCAAACTCGTAAGCCAATTCCTTGTCGGTACTTCTGGAGCTCACACCCAAGCCCATGTATCCCCAAGTGGTCATCTGTTTCCCGTTAGGGCCAGCAATCAACGGTAGATAATCCCACTCAAAATTCAGATAGTCGGTGTAAGTCACAATATCCCAAGGACCGCCATAGTAGATACCGATCTTGCCGTTTACCCAACGGGTATAAGGATCAAGCGCAGAAACCTCATCCGAGTTAGGAGTAACACTGGCTTTAATCATATCAACAATCTTTTGGATCGCAGCCTTGAATTCCGGTGTGTCAATGGCAATACTTTTTCTGTCTTCTGACAAATAGGACGCACCATAAGAATAGACCACCTGCTCAATGTCAGCACCGCCAAGCAGCCAGGTATCGCGTTTCACGCTGAGATCACCGTTTCGGTTATCCACCTTATCCGCCAACGCAATCAAATCATCCCAAGTCCAAGGATTTTCCCAGGTGGGGGCTTCGATACCGTATTGTGCGAACAGAGTCTTATTGTACACCAATCCCCAAGGGCCTACGTCCTTCGGAAATGCGTATAGATCTCCCTCTCCCACAATATCATCCTTCATGTTGAACATATACTGTGCATATCCCGCATCAAACCAGTAATCCTCCATATTGAATGCTTCGTCCGCATCCACATAGGGCTGCAGATTTTCAATGTGGCCGCTGACCGCCAGATTCCAGGTCATTCCATAAGGAATATAAAATACATCTGCACTGCACTCGCCGCTCATCGCATCAGCGCTGAGCATGGACGTCAACTTGGTCTTGTACTCGTTTACGCCAACCGGTACATACTCAACCTCGCAGTCGTATAGTTCCTCGAACTGTTCGATCGCTTTCTGGTATGCACGCTTCTCAGTGGCATTAGTCCAACCCATAAAAACGATTTTCCCATCACCCTCAACCGGAGCTTTGGTCTCATCGCCGCCAACGTCCGAGCCGCCGGTCTGCTGGTTTGCACCTTCTGTGTTTTTGTCACCCTGCTGTCCATCTCCACAGCCTGCCAGTGCAGTGAGGGTAAGCATCAACACCAGGATCAGTGACAATATTTTTTTTCGTTTCATCAAAAGCCCTCCTTGCTGTGCTCAAACATTACATCAAATTAATTATTTGCCCTCAGGTACAGTATACGCGAAGGAGAAATTCAACGCAATCGTAACATTCTCGATCACAGTTCCATCAGGATAAGTCATGGTTCCGATCAGAACATCCTTAAGAGTCTCCTGATCCACGATGTACTCACCTTCAAACTTCTCACCAACGTATTTTCCATCTTCTCTTACCGGGTACTGAATAACAACTTTCTCGCCGGTTGCCAGCCACTCGTCACAGTTGGTCAGAACGCCTGCGAACATCGGTCCACGGTAGAAGATGCCGTTGCCCATATCCAGATCACCGTAGCCGGTCAGGAATGCGGTGAAATTTCCCGTCCATTTAGACTGTTTCCGGGCCAGTAGAAAGTTCCCTTGGTGGGCTCGCCCTTAACCAGCGTTCCGTCGAAGGAAAGTCCGGTGGTGTATGCCAAGAAACCGTCAGCAGTCAAATCGCCGGTGCCTTCGCCAACACCCTCAAACACACCGGTGAACACATGGCCATCTTTCCAGGTGAAGGAACCTTCGCCCTTGATCTTACCGCCAGAAAAACCACCAACATAAACGTCGCCACCTTTTGTGAGCTTTCCAAATGCGCCCTCGGGCAATCCATTAATCACAAGGCCCTCGTAAACGTCTCCGTCCTTATAAGTAATTTTTCCGTTTCCGATCGCGATGCCTGCAACAATAGGACCCTCGTAAACGTCTCCATTGTCATAAGTAATCTTGCCTTCGCCATTCTTCGTCGCATCAGCATAGGTTCCGGTAAACTTTCCACCTGCAACTGCATCATCTGCTACAGTAAGAGGATAAGTTACCGCAGGCACATTCTCCTGAGGTGCCTCAGTTGTCTGATCTGCTGCCTGATTCTGACAACCCATCATCATGGTTGCTGTCATCGCGAGGATAACCAAAAGGGCTACCAACAGCTTACTTGTTCTCTTCATTTCGTTTCCTCCTTTAATAAAATAAATTTTTTCGTAGGACAGTGCTCATATACCACTTTATCACAGGATTAATTTGGGCGTTATATCCATTTTATGGTAATGTTGCACTTTCCCTTTGTGCATTTTTATTATATAATTTTCTAATTGCACTTACTTGTAATATTTTAGATTTTTTTGGTATTTTTCCGACTTTTTTCACGGCTTATCCTATTTTTCCTCTGAATTGTCAAAAAACAGATCACATGCACGCTTGTCGTCAATACCCATGTGATCGGATAATTCAGGTATAAAAAGGTGATCGTATGCAGTTTCTCCACTTGAAACACCGTGCCAATAAACAGTAGCGGCACTGCACTTCCTCCCACCAAAGAAACAATGGTGGGCACGATGGCATATCCCATCCCCCTCAGCACACCTTCTATCGTCTCCATCATTCCGCACATCCAGTACAAAGTGGCCACAACATACAGACGGATCATACCGGCTTCAATCACCTCAGGGCTGGATGTGTAAATCCCCAAAAGCGGCCGGCCAAAAATCGTTGCCAACCCTCCCGTAATCAGACCCGTAACCGCTGCACAGGCCACAGACGTAAAGGCAATCCGGTTAATTCGATCATGTTTTTCCGCTCCCACATTTTGGCTGGTAAACGCAATTGCCGCTCGGTAAAAGGAATTCATCGCCATGTGCACGATATTGGTGATGTTGGCTGCCGCCACATCACCAGCTACAATGACCTCTCCAAACGAATTAATCGCAGTCTGAACAACCACATTGGTAAACGAAAAGATGATCCCGCGGAGACTGGAGGGTAGCCCCAGGCGCAGGATCATCCCTAAAATTTTCGGATCAACTCGTAATTTTCTGATTTCCAGACGTAAAGTGCCCTCTTTTTTGCACAAGTATCCCACCCCGAGAAACATGGAAACGTATGCAGAGATCACCGTGGCTCCGGCAATTCCTGCAATCCCCATGCGAAAAACCGTCACAAACAGGATATTCAAGAAGACATTGATCACTCCGACAAGTGAAGAATAACGCAACGACCGAGTGGGATCCCCTATTCCAAGCAGGATCCCACTGATAAACTGGTTCATTAATGTCGCCGGCATAGCGAGAAAGTAAATCTGTAAATACAATACCGCCGACCCGAGAATCTCCTTCGGCGTATCCATCCAAATCAGCAACTGTCCGGCACTTAACGTACCGACAGCCATCAAAATCACGCCTCCGCATACACCAACCAGGACGGAGGTATGAATCGTGCTGCGCAACTGTTCTTCCTGCTTAGCTCCAAAATATCGTGCAGCCAGCACATTGGTTCCAATCGACAATCCAGCGAAGAGCTGAGTAAGCAAACTGATCAGCGAACCGCTGGAGCCAACAGCGGCCAACGCACTATCCCCGATGAATTGTCCGGCGATAGCCATGTCTGCCATATGGAACAGCTGATTCAAAAAGCCCGATACCAATATCGTAACCGCAAACAACAGCATTTTGCCAAGGATCGGTCCATGACACATATCCATCTCAGCGGTTCTTCTTCTCAATGCTCCAATCATACCCTGCTTCCTCCTGCCTTTCGTGCATTCTCACTCTGTGACACAGGTCTTTCACTCGCTATAATTGGATTTTATTCTTCCCCAAGTTGGTTTGCTTGTAAATACACCTCTTTTTTTGGTAATTTCCCGACTTTTATCCGCGATCAGTTACACCTTTCGCAAATTGATCTCCTTGATAATCTCCGGCTCCACCTTAAAATTCCGCTCCATATCCATCAGTCCGTTGATCTCCTGCTGCACATCGGAAACCTGCGTATAGCAGAAACCGCAGACGTAAGGGATCTGTTTTACAGCCGTCGTGATCGCATCAAACCGTTTGATGAAATCCTCCTTGGTGCGCACTTTGTTTCCGTATCCCCAACCGGAATCATCATTGTCAAACGCAATTCCGCCGTATTCACTGATGATCACCGGCTGTCCCTTGTACGCATAGCCCAGCGCAAAGGCTTTCTCCATCTGATTATGGCAGACCTTGCCTGCCAGGATCTCGTCGCGATAGGTCAGATAACGATCCTTAAACACCTCTCCTGACTCCTCGTAATCGTGAAGGGTGATAATGTCGGATACAGTATGCTCCCAGCCGTCATTCACAATGACCGGGCGATAGGGATCGATACTCTTGGTCAGGTGATAGATCGCCTCGGTGAAGTGCTGCTGAGGGCGTTTCGTCTTCACCCTGTCGATTCCCCAGGACTCATTGAATGGAGTCCAGGTGATGATGCAGGGGTGATTATAGTTCTGTTTTACGATCTCCAGCCACTCCGCGGTGAACTCCGCCACTGCATAGTCAGAGTACCGATAAGCCGCCGGCACTTCGCTCCACACCAACATGCCCTTGACATCACACCAGTACAGAAAGCGTTCATCCTCCGTTTTCTGGTGTTTGCGCAGTCCGTTGTACCCCAGCGCTTGGATCTTATCAATATCTTCGATCAGTGCTTCCTCCGAGGGCGGGGTCAGATGAGAATCCTTCCAATAGCCCTGGTCCAGAATCAGTCTCTGGTACAGCGGGCGGCCGTTCAGCAGAATGTCAGAACCCTCAATGCGGATCTCGCGCATCGCCGCATAGGAACCCACTTCGTCCAAAACTTCTCCGTTCATGGTCAGTCTAAATTCAATATCATACAAGTTTGGCGTATTCGGCGACCATTTTTTCACCATCCGAGAGAAGATATCCTGCTCAAACATGTCCGCTTTCGCAGGCACATGGTCTGAAGTGATCGCAGTCATCGTCCGGCTCACCATCTTTCCGGCAAAGGAAACCTTTGTCTCCACCATCAGATCCCCGCTCCGGCTACTCTCTGGTGCTTTTACGTTAAACTCCAACTCCAGACAATAATCTTCCATGTTGGGGGTCATCTTCACATTGGCAAGTCGGCATTTGGGCACATATTCCGACCAGACCGTCTTCCAGATACCGGTAGTCTGCACATACCAACAGAGAAAACTGTCGTCCATCCAGCGCTGCTTTCCGCGGGGCTGCTGCATGTCAAAGGAATCTTCCACCTTTACCACCAGTTCATTGTCTCCGTCTTTCACCAGCGCAGTAATGTCAAAGGAAAATCTGGCGTAGCCGCCTCGGTGGCTTCCGGCATACTGTCCATTCACCCACAGCTTGGTCACAAAATCCGATCCCTCAAAATGGAGAATGTAATCATTCTGGTTCAGCTTATTTCCATCCACCTTGATTGTCCGATGATACCAGATATTGTCATGGCGGGACTCATCCTGTATGCCGCTGAGTTTAGTTTCGTAGGTAAAGGGAACCTCAATCTTCAGCTCACCCTTAAACTCCTCATACCACTTTTCCTGCTCACCCTTGTTTGCATCATCAAAGCAAAAATCCCAGGTTCCGTTCAGATTTTCCCAGTTGTCGCGCACAAACTGAGGACGCGGGTAGTCTTTTACATAATATTTCGTCATATTCTCTCTCCTTATCGTAATCCCTGCTCTGCCAGATACTTCAGTGCTGCATAGGGATGGTTACAGGTTATATTCGTCGCTCCGGCCTCCACTGCCAGGATTGTGCTCTCTTCATCATCCGCGCAGAATAGCCAAGGCCGGATGTTGTACTTTTTCGCCATCGCCACATCTTCTAACCGGCTGGCATCATCCGTCTTACTCCCCCTGATCGGAATACCGATTCCGAACATCTTCTCATACAACTGCTCTGTGATCGGATAATCTGGGTCGGTATTCGGCAGCATGTAACGCTCAGGGAACCCTTGAGTTCTCATCTCAGGATACTTATCCTGAACATAGCCCACAACCGCAGCATTGAAGCAGGCGATCACGCAGCGCTCTGCAATCCCGTATTTTTTCAGCATCGCAATCGTCTCGTCCACTACCTGATGATCGTAATCCTTGATTTCAACATTCAGCAGCACTTCATAATCTGCACTGACCATCAGATCAAGCGTCTCTTCCAAAGTGGGAATCCTCTCTCCGGCGAACTGCTCTCCCGCTTTAATTCCCGCGTCCACTGTCTTTAACTGCTCCAGTGTCATCTCGCGAATCAGTCCTTTGCTGTCCGTCGTGCGCTCGATATCCGCATCATGGCATACAACCAAATGGCCGTCTTTCGTCTTGCGGACATCAAATTCAATCAGATCCAGTTTTAAATCCAATGCGGCGCGAAAGGACACTAACGTATTTTCCGGATACAGGCTTCTGACTCCCCGGTGACCGACGATCATAATATACTTTTCACTTTCTTTTTCCCACATGGCAATCCCTTTCATTCAAACATCATCTTCTCCACAAACCACTCATTGAACACCTTATTCCCACCAAGATTTACATGCTTTGATTTTCCTGCGATGTCCTTTGCACTTACCTGCAGCGTCCGATCCAGCAGCATCTCTACCGCCCCTGTCAGCGCTGCATTTCCCAGCACCTTTACCCGGTCCTTCAGTTCCTCCGGGATCAGTCCGATTTTCACTGCACTTTCGATGTTTAAGTGGCTTCCAAACCCGCCCGCGATATAGAGTTTTTGTACATCGCCGGCTTGTATTCCCGCCTCTGATAAAAGGGTCTCGATTCCGGCTGCGATCGCTGCTTTCGCAAGCTGCACAGACCGCACATCCTTGGGCAGTAATACCACCTGACCGCCAAGCGCAAGTTCATCTTCCTCCATTGCTCCGGTCTCGTCAATTTCCTCCAATTCCAAATATGCCGCGATTGCATCCAGCAATCCTGATCCGCACACGCCCACCGGAGCCGCCTCACCGATCGTATGTATACGGATTTCTCCGTCCTCGACCCAGACTTTGTCCACCGCTCCCCGGATACTTCCGCATCCGCAGGAAATTCCCGCCCCCTCAAAGGCAGGCCCTGCTGCGGTGGAGGAGACGTAGAGTATCCCGTCTTTCCAGAGCGCCAGCTCACCGTTGGTTCCGATGTCACAAAGCAGTGCTGTCTCATCCCGCTCGCACATCTCGCCGGCTAACACTGCCGCTGTAATATCCGCACCTACGAACGCATTCATGCAGGGCGGCAGATAAGTTTTTCGGCCAAGAACCGTGTCTGTCCGATCAAACAGATCATCGGCTAAAAATGGTGCAGAAGCCAAACTCACCGGGCTTTCACCGGTGAGCAGATACAACATGGTCGTATTTCCTACAACGACCATCGCATCCACATCTGTCTGCGGGCAACCGGCCTCCTCGCAGGCCTTCGCAAGCAATTCGCCGAGGGCATTCCGTATCTGCCGCTTCAGCGTCTCTCCCTCGCCTTCCAGCGCAGCCTGAATCCTTCCCATGACATCGGCCGCGATTCTTCTCTGTGGATTTTCCATGCTGCTCTGTGAAAGCAGTTCGCCGCTCGATAAATCATACAGTTTCAGTGCCAGAGTGGTTGTGCCGATATCGATTGCCGCTCCCAGCTTTCCCTCCATGGGAGCCAACCGCTCCATCCCAAAGGACGCTTCTGTGCCGGAGATCTCTATCTGCTCCATGGCTCGCTCTTCCGAGAGCCAGACTGCCGCATTTCCCAGTAAAACCACCTGACAGGACAAGCGAACGCCTGCCTTCTGTTCCATCGGAGTCGGTTCCGATACACAGCCGGCAAGCGTCACGGTGCACTTTCCGCAAGCCCCCCTGCCTCCGCAGGGGTGGCTTACGTGAATATTTTCCTGTTGTAAAATATCATCCAAACTTGTCGGCGCAGAGAACTCCACCTCGCGGTGATCTCCTCCTTGCCAAATGATCAGCTTTGCCATCGCTACTCCTTAAACAAAACCATGCCGAAATACGTTACTGTATTCTGGCCGTTGATATACTTGAGCGGTGTATCCTTTGTGGTATTGTACACATCTACGCCATACCCTTCCACCGAAGATAGCGCCTTATCCGGAAAACGGCAAGGCTCATCTGTCTTTTTCGCGCAGGTTTCACAGATATGACACCCTCCGCAGCTCAAATGGAGATACTCGGAAATCATTTTCTGCCGAAGCATTTCCTCGATTTTCACACTGATCTGTGCATGTTTCTTTCCGGCATCAAACATCCCCTCGATGTCAAAGCTATCCTCGATCTCGTGAATGGTTTGATACAGAATCGCTCCCGGATAACTGCGGACAATTTCCATCAGTTCATTAATCTCACCGATAAATGGCGGGCACATCCAACAACGGCCGTATCCTCCGCACTGATTTGTTTCACAAATTTTCCGAAAATCTGCCGAGAGAACAATCTGTTCCTGCGATATGTATACCGCCTTCGTCGCCCCACCGGATATAACGGTCTGCAAGATATTATTTCTCTTCTCCATGTTTATCCCCTCATTAGGACGCAATTGCAACGTTGTTGTAGACTATCTTATCAAAAATATTTATGCCCTGCAATAAGATACTGCCACCTCAGAAGCACTTGCTGCGTCAGGAGTGTACGCATCTGCACCGATCTGCTGGCAGAACGCTTCGGTAACCGGTGCTCCACCTACCATGATCTTCACCTTATCTCTGATTCCGGCAGCCTCTGCAGCCTTTACCACCTCTTCCATTACGCTCATGGTGGTGGTCAGCAATGCGGAACAGCAGATAACCTGGCACTCCTCATCGATTGCGGTGCGAACAAAGGTCTCAGGTGTAACGTCGGTTCCCAGATCAACAACCTCAAGTCCCTTTCCTTCCAGCATCATCTTAACCAGGTTCTTGCCGATGTCATGAAGATCGCCTCTCACGGTACCGATGCAAACCTTTCCGCTCGCCTTTACACCGTCTGCAGCCAGCAGAGGCTTCAACAGCGTTGCTCCGGTGTTCATTGCACGGGCCGCTACCAGAACCTCAGGTACGAATACTTCATTGTTCTTAAACTTTTCACCAATGATGCTCATACCGCTGAGCAGTCCCTCCTCAAGGATCTGCTGTGCGGGGATGCCCTCATCGATCGCCTGCTGCACCAGCACCTTAACATTCTTTGCCTTACCTGCCTGAAGCTGAGTAGAAATTTCCTGTAAAATCATTGTCATTCCCTCCTATGAATTGTTTGTTATTTTCTTTTATTGTCGTGATTGACGGTTGCATTTATTTGTAGTATAATTCACTCAATCCACTCAGTATT
>JAFQDI010000238.1 GCA_017416055.1 Lachnospiraceae bacterium | reverse complement strand
TGGACAAGCTGAACCGTGAATGTGCAGGCGGACGAGTGCGCTTTTCCACGGACTCCCCGTATATCGCGATTCGCGCAACATATCGTGCGGTGGGAAGGTCATCCCATCTGACGCTGGTTTCTACCTCAGGTTTTGATCTATATATTGACGGTGAATACGGCAGTCGCTATGTGAAGGAATTCCGAATGCCCTACGATATGGTGGATCGCTATGAGCAGATCGTCCATTTGGAGGGTGAGATATTCCGTTCATACACCATGAACATGCCTGTCCATGCCTGCGTAGAGTCTCTGGAGATCGGCCTGAAGCCGGGAGCTAGATTGGAGGCAGCCAGACCCTACCGGAATGTTAAGTCTGTTGTAATTTACGGTTCGTCTATTGTCCATGGCTCAGCGGCCAGCAGACCGGGAAATATCTACCCGGCAGTGATCTCCCGTAAGCTGAATGTGGATGTGAGAAATCTGGGATTTTCAGGTAAGGCCCTCGGAGAGAAGGTACTTGCAGAGTGGATGGCGACCCTTCCCATGAGCGTGTTCGTCTGCGATTACGACCACAATGCGCCTACCGTTGAGCATTTGAATGAGACCCACTATGCCTTGTATGAGACCATCCGGGAAAAGAATCCTGATCTTCCCTATGTTATGGTCAGCCGTCCCAATTATTGGACCACCATCAGAATACAGGAGGAGGTGCTGCAACGCAGAGACGTGGTGATGTCCTCCTATCTGAAAGCCCGTCAGGCCGGAGATAAGAATGTATATTTTGTCGACGGAATGAGTTTCTTTGGCGGAGAAGATCAGTATGAGTACACGCTGGACAGTGTTCATCCCAATGATGCTGGTTTCCTGCAGATGGCAGAGGGAATCGGAGCAGTGATCCGGCATATTCTGGAAAAGGCAGGGGAAGCAGGGGCGAAAGGAGAGAAGGACGAATGAAATTAGAAGGAATCAAGGCAAATTTTCTGGGTGACAGCATTACATTCGGCATGAAAGTGGAAGACCGGGAACACAATGTATATTGGCAGAGACTGCGTGATAATTGTGGCCTGGCAGAAGCCAGAGGTTACGGAATCTCGGGCACACGGATTGCAAGACAGCATCTAAAAGAGAATCCGAACCATGATCAGGATTTTCTCTCGCGTGTAGAACTGATGGATCCGGACGCAGATCTGATCGTCGTATTTGGTGGAGTCAATGATTTTGGTCACGGCGATGCGCCGCTGGGCGTGATGGGAGACCGTACACCCTATACGTTTTATGGTGCTTGTCATCGGCTAATGCGCAAATTGATTGAGCGTTACCCGGATGCACAGATCGTATTTATGACACCTCTCCACTACTGTTTCGAGGAGCGTGGCGGACGCAGACTGAAGGATTTTGTGGAGGCGATTAAAGAAGTGGCAGAGTATTATGCGATTCCGGTACTTGATTTATATGCGACCAGTGGAATTCAGCCTCAAGTTCCGATTATTATGAATAAGTTTTGCCCTGACGGACTGCATCCCAACGATGCCGGGCAGGAAAAGATTTATCGCAGACTGCGAGCTTTTTTGGAAGCATTGTAATTATGACGTGGGATATGGCAATGGTTTGAAAAAAGCAAAGAGAGATTACGCTGAGGGGAGGAATACTGAATGAAGATTTGTGTCATTCAACCGCACTATTCTTTTCAGGAAAAAGATGCGTCGGAGTGTTTTAATGCTCTGCTCAAACTGATGGATCAATGTGATGATAGTTTAGATCTCATCGTTTTGCCGGAGTACAGTGATGCGTTGGCGGATGTAAAAGGCCGGGATGGCTTTTATGAGATGGTAGATACATATAATAAAATGTTGTTGGAAAAGGCCTGCGAGATGGCAAAGCGCTGTCACGCCCTGGTTTTTGTCAACGCCGGATACAAAACGGAAGGCGGTATCCGCAACACAACTCATGCTTTTGACCGAGAGGGAAATGTGGTCGGCCGTTATTTTAAGGCACATCCGGCACCGAGCGAGGTAAAAACCGACGCGGAGGGTGGTCACGAGCTGGACGTGACTTATAGTTATGAGGCGTCTGCACCGTATATCTTGGAACTGGAAGGACTGCGGTTTGGTTTTTTGACTTGCTATGATTTCTATTTCTATGAGAACTTTGCTCGGATTGCCAGAGAAAAACCGGACGTGATTATCGGATGTTCTCTGCAGAGAACAGACAGCCATGAGGCTCTGTCCATTATCAATAAGTTTCTCTGCTATAATACCAACGCATATCTGGTGCGGGCATCGGTTTCTCTTGGCGAGGACTCTGCTGTCTGTGGCAGCAGTATGGTTGTTTCTCCCGGCGGGGAAATGCTGCTAAACATGAAAAATCAGGTGGGATTGGGGATTTGTAATATCGACCCGACCAAGAAGTTTTATAAGTCTGCCGGGCATATGGGCAGCCTAAAATCACATTATGAATATATCGAAGAGGGACGCAGGCCCTGGCTGTATCGCAATGGCGGGGCTTCGGTGGTACCTTTTGATGATCGGATGAGATATCCTCGCCTTTGTGCCCATCGAGGTTTCAATACGGTCGCCCCGGAGAACAGTATGCCGGCTTTTGGCGCAGCTGTTGCTCTTGGAGCAGAGGAAATCGAATTTGATCTTTGGTCCACCTCGGACGGCGTGTTGGTGTCTTGTCACGATTCGACCCTTGATCGGGTCAGCAACGGTACCGGAAAGATTTACGAGCATTCCTACGAGGAGTTGTTAAAACTGGACTTTGGCGCAAAGTGCGGGGAAAAGTTCCGAGGGTTAAAAATTCCTACCTTTGAGGAGATTTTACAAAAATTTGCCGGACGCGTGATTATGAACATCCATGTGAAGATTTGGGATAAAAATTTTGAATATCCCATGATTGAGGAAATCATCGGTCTGGTTCGAAAGTATGACTGTGAGAAGCACGTCTATTTTATGACCGCAAGTGATCAAATCATTCGCAGAGTAATGTCCTATGCCCCGGACATAAAATGCTGTGTGGGCTGGAATGGCAACAAAGATCCCATGTCTATCGTGGACAGGGCGATTGAATTGGGAGCTTACAAGGTTCAGTTATTCAAGCCCTACTTTAATCAGGAAACCATCGACAAGGCTCATGCCCACGGAATTTTCTGTAATGTGTTTTATGCAGACGATCCTGAGGAAGCAAAGCAATATCTGGAGATGGGCATTGATACGATATTGACCAATGATTATTTGACGATAAGCAACGCAGTGAGGGGAGCTTAGAATCTGAAAAATGCCGGAGAAAGCGGCATAAAAAAAGAGAACGGAGGATATTAAACATGAGTACAGTGGTAATTGTAGGATCAGGTATGATGGGGTCTGCTTTGTCTGTGCCACTCAGCGAAAACGGGCACAAGGTAAGATTGGTTGGTTCGCCGTTGGATGCGAAAATCATTGAACATGGTCGGAAAACCAATGAGCATCTCGCAATGAAAAGAATGATGCCGAAGGGTGTGGAGTGGTACTACTTTGAGGAGGCAGATAAAGCCATGGAGGGGGCTGACCTTTATATTAATGGAGTGTCAAGCTTTGGTCTGGACTGGTTTATCAAGGAGATGATCCCGCGTATTCCCGAAACGTTGCCGGTACTGTCTGTTACCAAGGGAATGGTCAACTATCCCGATGGCAGCTTAAAATCTTACCCGGAAATATTTGAGGAGAGTACGGACAAGAAGATATCGTTCAACGCAATCGGAGGCCCCTGCACCAGCTATGAGCTGGCGGATAAGGATTTTACTGAAGTTGCTTTTTGTGGCCGAGACATGGAAATGCTTCGGTGGATCAAGTCTCTTTTTGAGACAGAGTACTATAACGTAAGCCTTTCTACCGATGTACGCGGTGTAGAATGTGCGGTTGCGATGAAAAATGCTTATGCGTTGGGCGTTAGTCTGGCAATTGGCATGTCCTATGCAAGAGAGGGAAAAGAATTTGAGCATTATAATTCTCAGGCGGCTTTGTTCGGACAGTCTGTGGTGGAGATGATTCGTATTCTGGAACTGTGCGGTGGCCATCCGTCAAATGTGCGTCTGCTTTCCGGAGATTTGTACGTGACGGTATTCGGCGGTCGAACGAGAAAGATCGGTACCTTGCTTGGCACCGGTATGGATTTCGAGGAGGCGATGGCTGTGCTGGAAGGCGTGACGTTGGAATCAATCGTAATCGCAACCAGAACTGCTCAGGCGATCCGTGCATTGATTGATGCGGGAAAAGTGCGGGCAGAAGAGTTCCCGCTGTTGCTCCATGTGGATGAACTGATTAATCAGGGGAAGAAGGTCAATATTCCCTGGAAGGCATTCGAAACGGAACTTGAATTGTAAAATAAATGCAGTGTGGGAGCATGGTTGTTATGGATAGGAATGGTCTGGCAACCATGCTACTTTCATGGTGGAAAAGGAAACGTTAGAAAATAACAGGAGGACAGTAAAATGGTATTGAAAGAAATTGAAAAAATCGGAATCATCCCGGTTGTAGTGCTTGACCGTGTAGAAGATGCGATCCCTCTCGGAAAAGCCTTGATCGAGGGTGGCCTTCCCTGTGCGGAAGTTACCTTCCGTACCGAGGCTGCCGAGGAATGTATTCGCGTGATGAGTGAAACCTTCCCTGACCTTCTGGTTGGCGCAGGCACTGTACTGACCACCGATCAGGTTGACCGGGCGGTGGCAGCAGGTGCGAAATTTATCGTAAGCCCCGGCTTAAATCCCCGCATCGTAAAGTATTGTGTGGAGAAGGGCATCGTGATCGTGCCCGGATGTGCAAATCCCAGTGATATCGAGCAGGCGTTGGAGAACGGTCTTGAGGTAGTGAAGTTCTTCCCCGCAGAGGCAATCGGGGGACTGAAGATGATCAAGGCCATGGCGGCTCCCTACGTGGGCGTGAAGTTCATGCCTACCGGCGGTATCAATGCCG
>JAFQDI010000237.1 GCA_017416055.1 Lachnospiraceae bacterium | reverse complement strand
TCTGTCCATAGTAGCTGGGGTCGGTCAGTGTCTCAATATAGCCAACCACACCGGTATGGAAGACCAGCTCTCCCACTGTTTCACATCCGGCACCGAAAGCATAACCCTCAAACACGGTACCATCTTCTAAAACCAGGTACTTTTTCTTCATAAACTCATTCCTCTTTTTGTTTTATTAAAAAGCAAGGCCAATCTCCGGGATGGACCTTGCTTGTAAGCAACCCTTGTGGAGATTAGGACAGACACTTAACCAGAACAGCCTTCTGTGCATGAAGTCTGTTCTCAGCCTCATCGAAAATCTCATTTGCATGTGCCTCGAATACCTTTGCGGTAATCTCTTCCTCGCGGTGTGCGGGGAGACAATGAAGAACCATGGCGTCGGGATGAGCCACGGACATCACTTCATCATTGATCTGATAACCTTTGAAAATCTTCTTTCTCGCCTCTGCCTCTGCTTCCTGACCCATGGATGCCCACACATCAGTGTAAAGGACATCGGCATCCTTTGCCGCTTCTAAAACATCGGTGGTCCAGGTGAAGGTACCGTTTTCAGAAGCCCATTTCATCAGCTCGGCATCGGGGGTGTACCCTTCGGGACATGCAACACTGACTTCCATGCCCATCTTGATACCGCCAACGATCAGAGAATTGGTCATATTGTTTCCATCGCCGATGTAGCAGAGTTTATTGCCTTTAATCGAGCCCTTGTGCTCACGGATCGTCATCAGGTCAGCAAGCACCTGACAGGGATGACAATAGTCAGTGAGGCCGTTAATCACGGGAATATCACCGTATTCAGCCAAAGCGTCAACCTCAGCCTGTTCAAATGTACGGATCATAATACCGTCAAGGTAACGGGAAAGAACACGAGCGGTGTCACTGACAGGCTCGCCTCTGCCGATCTGAAGTTCCTTGCTGCTTAAGAACAAAGCACTTCCGCCCAAATCATACATACCTACTTCGAAAGAAACACGTGTACGAGTGGAGGATTTCTCAAAAATCATGCCGAGGGTCTTGCCTTTCAGCAAATGATGCTCAATTCCATGCTTTTTTTCGTATTTCAACTGATCTGCCAGATTCAGAATCTCATTGATCTCATTGGGAGACAGATCCATCAGCTTTAATAAATGTCTCATAATGCACATACCTCTTTTATGATGTCAATTGCCTTGCAAAGCTGCTCCATCGGGATATTCAGCGCAGGCAATAATCGTACTTTGTGTTTTGCAGTGATTGCCAGCACACCTCTCTCGCGACAGGCGGCAACAATCTCAGCTGCAGGCTTTTCGGTCTCAATTCCGATCATCAGACCGAGACCGGAAACGCTTTTGATTCCGGGAGACCCGGAAAGTGTCGCGAAAATATAGTCAGACTTTAGAGTAACATCTGCCAAAAACTCATCCGTCAGTCTGGAAAGAACACTGAGTGCGCCTGCACAGCAAACCGGATTTCCGCCGAAGGTGGAACCATGGCTTCCGGGAATCAGTACATTCTGTACCTTTTCGCCCAGCATCGTGGCTCCCAAAGGAAGTCCGCCGCCGAGTCCCTTCGCCGTGCTCACGATATCCGGTGTCATGCCATAATGCATGTAGCCGTAAAGCTTTCCACTGCGGCCATTGCCCACCTGTACCTCATCGGCGATCAAAAGAATATCCTTCTCCTCGGAGAGCTTTAACATCGTTTGGACAAATTCTTTGGTCAGCGGTAACACACCGCCCTCACCCTGAACAGCCTCAAACATAATGGCTGCAATGGGATATTTTTCTGTCAACTTGACCAATGATTCCGGTTCTGTCGGATCCGCATAGAGAAAACCGTCCGTCAGCGGAAGAAAATCCTGATGAAACACATCCTGTCCCGTGGCTGCCAACGTGGTGATGGTCCGCCCGTGAAAGCTGTTTTTCAATGTAATAATACGGTAGCAATCGCTGCCTTTTTTCTCTGCCGCATATTTTCTCGCAACCTTGATCGCGCACTCATTCGCCTCGGCACCGGAGTTAGAAAAGAATACCTTTTTCATTCCTGTGCGCTCACAAAGCATCTGTGCAAGTTTAGCACAAGGTTCGGAATAATACAAGTTGGAAACATGCTGAAATTTTGCCATCTGAGCGGTCACGGCTTGTTGCCATTGCTCATCGGCAATACCAAATGTGTTGACAGCAATTCCGGTTCCCAGATCAATATAAGCCTTTCCTGTATCATCGATCACGATGGATCCTTTTCCGTCCACGATCTCTACCGGGAAACGGTTATAAGTATGAGCAATATATGTACGGTCAAGTTCCCTGGTGTTCATGCTCTGAATTTCCTCCTTACAGGTGGTTACCGGATACAAACATGGTCCCGATACCTTCGTCTGTCATTAACTCAATCAAGATCGAGTGAGGTACTCGACCATCAATGATAAATACTTTTTTCACACCCTGACGAATCGCCTCGGTGCAACACTCGATCTTTGGAATCATACCTCCCGAAATTACGCCGTCGCGTACAAGTTTGCCAACATCGCTGACATAAACTTTGGAAATCAGCGTGGACGGATCATCTTTGTCGCGAAGCAGTCCGGCAATGTCCGTCATGGAAATCAGACTCTCCGCCTTCAATGCGCCGGCAAGACGTGAAGCAGCCGTGTCTGCGTTTATATTGTATACATTGCCTTCATCGTCACAGCCAACCGTGGAAATAACCGGAATATATCCCATCTCCAGCACATCGAGGATCGGCTGAGTGTTCACTTCGGTCACTTCTCCCACGTACTCAAGCTCCGGTTTCATCTGTACCGCTTTGATCATGTGGCCATCCATACCGGACAGACCGATGGCTTTGCCGCCTTTTAACTGCAGGGCATTGACCAGGTTTTTGTTGATCTTTCCGGCAAGTACCATCTGAACGATATCCACAGATTCTTTGTCAGTGACGCGGAGTCCATCGACAAAACGGCTCTCCTTGCCAATCTTCTTTAACATATCAGTGATTTCGGGGCCACCGCCGTGTACCAAAACAATCTTGATGCCGATCAGGGACAACAAGACAATGTCACCCATCACCGCTTCTTTCAGTTCCTCGTTGATCATCGCATTTCCGCCGTATTTGACCACGATGATCTTATTATAATACTTTTGGATATAGGGAAGCGCGTGAACCAGCACTTCCGCTCTCTGTGCGTTGGTGATATCCATACTGATACCTCTCTATTCTACAACAAATTTAAGGAAAAATATAGTAGAAAATGAAATTAATTAACTTCTTTCTCAAAAATCAGGTCCGGTAGTCTCCGTTGATTTTTACATAATCATAAGTCAGATCACATCCCCATGCGGTTGCCTTTGCTTCACCGGAGTTTAAGCCCACCAGAATATCAATCTCACTCTCCAAGAGGATTTCTTTCGCTTTTTCCTCGGAAAACTCAACACCTGCACCATCCTTGCAGACAACGATCTCGCCCTTTGCAGAGGAAAATGCCACATCGACCTTGTTGACATCCACATTAGCGCCACTGTAACCGATGGCACAAAGTACACGGCCCCAGTTTGCATCAGCACCGAACATGGCGGCTTTCAGCAGGGAAGAACAGATCACTGACTTTGCAACAGTCTTCGCCGTAGCTTCATTGAC
>JAFQDI010000236.1 GCA_017416055.1 Lachnospiraceae bacterium | reverse complement strand
ACCGTTCTCCCAAGTACATTCAAAACTGCCTATACGATCTGAAGCAGGACTATATGCTCGTATATTGCTGTCAGGACGATCTGGAAGGATACAGGTTAAAACCCCAAGGTAAACACTATCTTGCCCGTACATATCCCAACCGGTTCGCAGACTTTTTCACAGTCGTTAATAAAGCGAATAAAGTGCGGTTGGATTTGATACATCGTCGGCGTAATCTGCATTCTTCAGAAGTCATTACGATGATGTACAGAAATGGCGTCAATATTTTTTCGGACGATAAGCCCAAGCTGTATTCTCCCATCACAGACTCCTCACAGTCTTCACAGTCGAGGTATTACACTTCCTATGAAGTGAAGGATATCGGTGAAGATGGGATCAAGATCAACAACACGAGATTTAATGGATTGTTGCGGTGTCATGCAGGTGATTATCTTCTGTATAATATGGGCGCAGGTCTGAACAAATGGGAGAAGGCCTCGGAAGATCGAGCAGTAAATCTGATAGGATCCAAGCTGAATACCAAAGTTAAGCAGATTATGATGGGACATGATCTGGATCTTGCTCTAACAATGATGAAGAGTGAAGGCGGAAAACAGGATCAGTATTTCCGCATTGATGAGATGACGGATTCAATGTGTTATATCCCGATCACAATGGAGGGGGATTTTCTTCTCCGTATGAATTTCCTGAGCAACTCTATGCAGCGTCTGAAATATTCGATTCTGCAGAAGATGAATCTGCAGCCATGCCCAAACTCACTTGATTGTGACGGGTATGAAGATCCCAAGACCGCTGTACTGTTTGCGTGCGATATGGATCTCAAGCGGATCCGTAATCTGAAGATTGGCGCAGAACATAAGTTGCTCAATCTCATCATCCTCTGCTTTGACTTCCAAGCCGATCTTCTCAGAAACTATTATGGAGACAATGCAATGATCCGAACTATTGATGCCCGTAAGACAGCCGAGCTATTCAAGATTCCGTTTGGAGGTGGTGCGTCATGAGAAAGCAATGGTGGAAGTTGATCTTTGCTTTACCCGCGCTTGCTATGGTTCTGTATGCCGGAGGTTACATATCTCAATTCATCCGAAATTATAAACTATGGCAGGCAGCCGGTCAGATCGACTCACCCACTTTTCCATCATTCGAATTGTCCGCTTGTATAGACGGACTTTTTTCATTTCCATACGGTCTGTATGGAGTGGGTATCTGTATCGGCGCTTTCGCAGTATTGATCTTTATAGTTATGCACATGGGAGACAATGACGGCGAAGTGAAAGATACGGAACGGAATCTTTCCTATTCCAACAAAGGAACCTACGGCACATCCGGATTCATGACGGATGCGGAAATGCACGAGGTACTGGAACTGAGTGCGCCCGGTAAGACCGACGGTACGATTCTAGGAAAGCTCAACGGCAAAGCAGTATGCCTTCCGCTGAAAAGCCGAATGAATCGGAATATCGCAGTCTTCGGAGCCTCGGGTACCATGAAATCCCGTGCCTTTGCCCGCAATATGATCTTTCAGACCGTGAAACGCGGCGAGAGTCTTGTGGTCACTGACCCGAAGTCGGAACTGTACGAGGATATGGCGAAATATCTGGAGGACAACGGATATCTGGTCAAGGTCTTCAACCTGGTAAGCCCCGAACACTCCGATTCATGGAACTTCCTTGCAGAAACCGAAGGCGAGGAGATTATGGCACAGACACTGGTAGATGTCATTATCAAAAATACCGGTTCCCTCAAGGGCGATCCCTTCTGGGACAATTCGGAAGCCAATCTGCTCAAAGCACTGGTACTGTATGTTATGCGTGAGTACCCCGAAGAGAATCGGAACATGGGTGAGGTATATAAGCTGCTCACGGTCAGCAGTGAGGCCGGTCTGAACAAGCTCTTCAGTATCCTTCCAATCGCTCACCCTGCGAAGGCACCGTACAACATCTTCAAACAGGCAGCCGAATCGGTGCGCGGCGGCATCATCATCGGACTCGGCTCCAGACTTCAGGTATTCCAGAACAGTCTGATTTGTGAAATGACCGGCTCTGATGATATTGATCTGGAGCTTCCCGGGCATCAGAAGTGTGCGTATTTCTGTATTACTTCCGACCAGGACTCCACATTCGATTTCCTGTCGTCACTGTTCTTCTCGTTCCTGTTCATCAAGCTGGTCCGATATGCTGACAAGCACTGTGTTGGCGGAAAACTGACCGTACCCGTTACCTTTGTTTGCGATGAGTTCCCGAATATCGGTACGATACCGGATTTCTGTAAGAAGATCAGCACAGTCCGAAGCCGTGGCCTGAACATCTCCATCATATTTCAGAATCTCGCGCAGCTCCAGAACCGATACCCGCAGAACCAGTGGCAGGAGATTCTCGGCAACTGTGATACCCAGCTTTTTCTCGGGTGTACCGATGAGCTGACCGCCACCTTTATTTCAAACCGTACCGGGGATGTCACCATTGGTGTATCCAGTAAAGCAAAGCAGCTGGGAACCTGGCGTATCTCCGATTATACTCCGGAGTATCGGAAAACCACCTCCATCGGTAAGCGCAAACTCCTCACACCGGATGAAGTTCTGCGTCTTCCTTTGGAAAAAGCACTGGTCATTCTGAGAGGGCAAAAGGTGCTGAAGGTAGATAAGTTCGATTACACACTGCATCCGGAGTCGAAGAAGCTCACTCCCTGCAAGGCGGTGGATCATATCCCTGCATGGGCACATAGCAGCGAAGCAGATACCCGGGAACCCGAGCCGGATCCGACTCCCAAACCTATCAGCGAAGCTCCCGTAAAGGAAACTCCGCCGCCCACACCCAAATCCCACACCGGCAATGCGATGCCGGAATTTGAAGCTGTTGATATCAGCAATCTATTTTAACAGGAGGAAAATTTTATGCCAGCCAAAAAGAAAACAGACCCCGAAGTGGAAGAAATGTTCGATGAAAAGGTTGAAGAAAAAAACGAAAAGCGAGCAGATGATGTTCTCCGTGCGGAAGACATTCTCACGGTCGAAGCCAGAGATGTCGTTGAAACGGATGAGGACCGTGAAAACAGCATCTGGTTTGAACTTCGCAATGCCCATCGTGCCCGCAGGATTCTGACAGGCAGAATGGATGCAATGGAGAGAACCCCCAACGGAGATCACCTTGTAGTGGTATACTATAAGGATTTCCGGGTGGTTATCCCGTATGAAGAAATGAACATTAACCTCATTGACGATCCTGATCTGGGCGACATCAACGTGCGCAGAGACAAGATTGTGGGAACCATGCTCGGTGCCGAGATCGACTTTATTATCAAAGGAATTGATCCAGAGGAACGCACGATCGTTGCAAGCCGTAAGGAAGCAATGATGCGAAAGCGAAGCATGTTCTATGAACATCAGAAGAGCGATGGTTCTTATCATATCTACGAAGGCCGTGTTGTGCAGGCTCGTGTTATTGCAGTCGCAGAAAAGGTGATCCGTGTGGAAGTCTTCGGAGTAGAATGTCCCATCATTGCCCGAGACATCTCCTGGGACTGGATGGGTGACTGTCATGACTACTATCATATTGGTGACCGAATTCTTGTGCGGGTTACTGACATCCAGAACCGTGATGACATCGAGAATCTCCGGATTCGTGCGGACATCCGCAGTATTACGGATGCTGAAATGGTGGAAAAACTGAATAAGTGT
>JAFQDI010000235.1 GCA_017416055.1 Lachnospiraceae bacterium | reverse complement strand
TCCGGCGATGATGCTATTATTGCTGCTGATGCCGTTGATGTATTTCACAATCTTACGCGTATTATTTCACCAGAACAAAATTCATCTGATGGAACGTGAGGAAGAAGTGCTGCGTGTCCAAACTGCCAATCTGGAAAACCGGATTCGCCAGAATGCAGAACGTGAGGAGTTGATCCAAATCGCCAGACATGATCTGCGCCATCAGCTGACAACCATCGGCTCAATGTTGGAGCAGAGAGAGTACGAACAGGCGAAGGAATACATCAGTACCGCGGTGGAACCTTTACAGGCAGTGTCTGTTGAACGCTATTGTGCAAATCCGATTCTGGATATCGTGTTTAATTCCTATTTTTCTCGGGCGAAGGCGAAAGGGATATGCATCGAAGCGTCCCTTGCGGTGCCGAAACGCCTCCGGGTGGATGATAACGAACTGTCGGTGGTGCTGGCAAATGCGTTGGAGAATGCGATCCATGCCTGCGCGAAGCTGCCGGAAGGCCGGCGTGTGATCCGGTGCCGGTGTGTCGCCAGACCACAGTTGATGTTCCAGATCAGCAATCCGTTTGACGGAGAAGTTGAGTTTGATAAACAGGGCAGACCTGTTTCTAAGGAGCCGGGGCATGGGATCGGGACCAGATCGATCCATTCGTTCTGTGAGCGGAATAACGGATTTGCAGACTATAAAGTGAAGGATGGCTGGTTTTATCTAAGAATCGTATTACCGGAATAGGCTATCAGCCGGAATAGGAAAAAGGACTGTTTTCAGACAGTCCTTTTTTAAATGATGACGCGAAGAATAAACTTATCGTTTTGCAGTATAAACTGACATTTACCACCGAGGCGTTCGGTCATATAGCGAATACTCTGGGTACCATAACCGTGTCCCTTTTTGTCAGTGAGGGGAAGACCGTTTGCGAAGGCTGGTGCCTTACGAAACGGATTGCTGACAGAGAGCAGTAGTTTGCCATTGGAAATTTTCAGCAACAGTTTAATTTCGCGGTTAACGGGTGGCAGCTCTAGCTGTGCGTTTAGTGCGTTATCCAGCGCATTGGACAGGATAGAGGAGAATAGGATCTCATCAATTTTTAATTCATCTAAGCTCACAGTGGTGACGAACTTCACTTCCGAATCATGGCATTTTTGTTCGAAATTAGTGAGGACGTAGTTTATCGTATCATTCCCGCAGTAACGATGGAGCGAGGCTGCATCCACATTCGACACGTATCCGGAGATGAGTTTGAGCGAGGTTTCCTTGTCCTCCTGTTCGATACTCAAAGCCAGATTGTTGAGGAGCAGACGCATGTCATGGCGCAACAGGCGCGTTTCAAGGTTGCTTTTTCGGATGGAGGCGATCTCCTTTTCCTGCTGTTCCGCCGTAATACGGATGATCTGTTCTTTGCGCTCAGCATCGGCTTTCTGTTCGTATTCCTTATAATATATGATGCAGAAAATCATAAAGACGATACAGAGGAAGAAAGGGAGGAACTCCGCAGCCACACGGTTATTATTGTGCCAGAAATCGGTGTAGATTCCCATAATGTAGTCAAACAGATAATAGACAAGGGGAATACTGCCGAAAATGAGGACGTTGCGGTTCTCTTTGTTGTACAGCTCTGAAATATAGAGAGCAAAATAGCGCAGTACAAGGAAACCAACGGTCAGCAGAGAAATAATCTGTGCGGAATGGGTGATCGCTTCCTTGCCAAACAAGGCATCGGACAGCAACCCTATCCAGTTGGCGGGTTGACAACACAGATACGCCGATGCGATAGCGGCAAAGACCGTAGTGATCCGCTTCCGAAAAACAAAACATAAGGTGATTCCGATGGGAACGTGTGTAATCAGCGGATAAAGCTTCCAGGTCATATCTTCCCCAAGCCATACAAAAACCAAAATCTGAAGCACGGCACAGGCAGCAAAGAGAGAAATTAGGGGATAAACCGCATTTTTGGAAGGCCGGACACCCGAGAAGGCGACAGACAACGTGATTCCGAAAAATAAAAGCAGGGCGTAGTGGACAAAGAATAGAACGGTATCAATCACTTTTCTTCACCCGCCTTTCCGAAAAGGACAGAAAAATAGATGGATTCAAAGTTCTTCTGACAGCTTCGCGAAATCGGGATACGAGTGCCGGAATGCATCGTGATCTCTTTCTGTGTGAAACTGTCGATTGCATGAAGATTTACAATATAACTGCGGTGGCATTTGAAAAAACCGTCGTCCAAAACGAGTTTATCTTCATAAGAATAGAGTGGTTCCGGGGAAAGAATAGATTTTCCGTCGGCCAGAGCGAATCGAACCTGTTTGTTCTGAGCCTCAGCAAATTCGATGCTTGACAATAAAACGTGATGGGTGGAATCACCCCCCTTTATATTGAGGCATCGTCCGTTGGCTTCAAGTTCAGTAATCAGCTCATCCAGACAGGCGAAAAGTTTGGCGGGAACCACCGGCTTCAGCAGATAGTTGCTCGCTTTGACGGTATAGGACTCCACAGCGAACTCTGCCGAGGAGGTCAGAAAAACAATCTTCACAGTCTTGTCCTGCTCCCGCAACTCTCTGGCGGTATCAATACCGTTCAGAAGGGGCATCACCACATCCAGAAGGATAATGTCAAAGGGGTGGTCAAGATGGGCTTGAATCAAACTGTCTCCATCCTCGAATAGCTGGGTATGGACTACCTGAGGTTTGTCATCCCAGTGCTCAAGCATAAACTGCGTTTGTGATAAGAAAACCGCAGAGTCATCACAGATAGCGATTCGAATCATTCGGCACCTCCTTTGTACGTTTATCTTGCTACATTATACTACATTTTTTTTGCGAATTCAACGTCATGTGGTTACCGTTCACACCATCAAAAGAACAATTCACTCCCGGAATATCACATCTCACGCAGAAAATCGGAAACACGGATTTTCTAAAGTATAATAGAGAAAAGTTAAGTAATTAAATTGGTGCAAAAACAGTGAAAATACGTGCAAAATCTGCTTATACAGAAAAAAATGTTTATAATGAGGGATATTTTATTAAGGATAAGGCGGGAAAGTTATGGCTAAACAAAAAAGTAGTCGTGTGCGGCTGATTATATCGGGAATAGGTGTTATGTTGTGTGTGATTTTCAGCTTTATGCTGATTTGCAACATGACGATCATCATCAAAGGAACGATCAATCCTGAACGTCCTCCGGCAGTGTTCGGAATCACGCCGATGGTAGTATTGTCCGGTTCTATGAGCGGTGACGCGGAGGACCACATCGAGATTGGAGATCTGATCTTTGTGGGAAAGGCTGAGCCGGAGGAGCTGGAAATCGGAAATGTGATTGCGTATATGCAGGGGAAGATCGTGGTTACTCACCGCATTGTTGATATTCAGACGGCAGATGACGGTCAGTTGCAGTTTGTGACCAAAGGTGATGCGAATAACACGGAGGATGACGAGCCGGTTCCTGCGTCTGCACTGGTGGGTATCTACCGGGGACGTATTGCGAAAGTCGGAGACTTTGCCATCTTTCTCCAGACCCCGTTGGGAATGATTATCTTCATCGGAGTGCCGCTTTTGGCATTTATCATTTACGATATTATTCGTCGTCAGCAGTACGCGCGCCGGGAGAATGCGCGGGCAGCAGAGATGGAGGCAGAACTTGCCCGTCTGCGTGAGCTGGCAGGGGAGAAGGCTTTGGAATCAGAGCCCGAAAAAAACGATTAACAATGTATGTCAATGCAGATCGGGGTGGCCATACACCCGCGAGGCATGATATAGATGTGAGGGCGACCTCACGTTGGGATGAGACATCATCCTCAAAATCGGACGAACACTCGTCCCAACAAAAATAGGAAAAGGAGGACTATTCAATGAAGAAGAATAGAACTTTGAGAGCTGCTAGTCTTCTGCTGGCTCTCACATTGATCACTTCATGCTTCGTGGGAAGTACGTTTGCGAAGTACACCACAAAAGATGATGGTACGGACACCGCTCGTGTAGCAAAGTGGGGTGTGACTGTACTGGTGAGCGGAAGCCTGTTTGGTGAGAATTATGTGCCCAACAGTGCAACCGCCTCTAAGGATATGATCAGCGCATCGGCACAGCAGAGCGTTGATTCACAGGGAGCTGTAAGTGGTATTGATATCAAAAACATCGTTGCTCCCGGAACCAAGAGTGATGAGGGACTGCTCCTGGGTGTGCAGGGACATCCTGAGGTGGCATATAGCGTGAGCTATGAAAACAAGGATGGGGTTACCAACCAAGAGATTTGGCTGTTAGCAGGAGACTATGGCGTTCTGGTTAAGACAGACAAGGTTACCTTCGATAATCATGTGGGATATTATTATAAAAACGCAGCTGGCTACGTAAAAGCAACTGTTTCACTTACGGCAGCTGAGTATGATTCGATTACAGAATGGTATGAGTTGCATGATACGGTGACGGTTACTGAGAATTATGCTACTGGCGGGAAATACTACCCGATTTCGTGGACTGTCAAGAAACTGGGGTCCACTGGAACTTTAGCGGAAAGTACTCCGGCAACTTATCGTACTGTAGCGGATATGACAGATGCTTTGGACGCAGAGTTTACTGAAAACTCTACAGATATTGTTAATGTAGCGATTGATGACCGTTATCTCATCACTTGGGAGTGGGCATTTACTGATCAGCAGGACGGAGCAGATACCATCTTGGGCAACCTGATGTCAAATGACAACTCCGGCAATTATGTAGTGGTTAAAACTATTGATTCAGGTAATAATTACACTACGTTGACCGCAGGCACCGACTACAACCTCACCGTTGCCTTCGGAGCAAAAATCACTGTTGAGCAGGTGAACTAAATTTGTTACGATGAACTACATCATTGACACATCCCCCTCCCGCCCATATGGCGGGGCAGGGAGAGGGGGATCTTGTCTTGATTTTCACCCATTGAAATGGGTTCAACGGGTGGAAATGAGGACAGGATGAAGAGATTTGCCGTTTGTTTGGGGAGAGGCGAAAAGGAGAAAAGGATGAGAGTCTTTTCAAAGAAGATCAATCAATGGCTGCTTCCGGCAGTGCTTATTTTATTTATACTGGAAATTGTTACCTTGCCGTATATGGTTCAACTGACTTACGCGGGCAGAAGCGAGGAGGCAGGGCATGTTTTGACCTACACGGAGGGCAAACTGACTTGGGATAGTGCCACCGGTATTGATGAAAACGGTGTTGCCTGTTTGGATCTGTTTGACGCAGAGTATGAGGGTGTATCCTCCGCAGAAGGGGACAACGTGATTGCTCCCGGTACGGAAGGATTTAATATTGTTCGTCTGCACAATGCTGTGGAAGGTGCGGTCAGTTTTACTGCCGTGTTATACCGCATTCGAACCAACGAGGCATTGCCTGTGGAGGCGCAGCTGGAAGGCGTTGGAGTTGAAGATGCGTTGGAGTATCCTCTGCCGGATCGGGTGAAAGAGGAACAGGTAATCCGTGCGGTGACCGGAAGCCTGCCCGGCGGTCAGATACAGGATTTTGACATTACGTGGTTGTGGTCATATTTTGACGATGAGGAGCAGGATGTGATCGATACCCTTTTGGGCGACCGTTCGGCGCTGGACGAGAGTGACCGGGTGACCATCGGTCTGTATATCGTGGTGAATGACGGAAACGACTATGTAGTTCCGGATACGCCGTTTACCGGAGATGAAGGGTCGTTTGGAATGTATCTGGCACTCATGTGTATCAGTGGTATTCTTTTGGTAATTTTGTGGATGGATCGGAGACGGGAAAGAAGATGCGATTGGTGAGGCTGATTGCAAAAGGAATCAGCATTGCGCTGACGATCGTGTTGGCGGTTGTACTGGGTTGTAATCTCTATACGATAGTAAAAAGGACCGTGACCGGGGAAACGTTACCGACCGTGTTCGGCTATGCCACGGCGATTGTGATTTCCGGAAGCATGTCAGGTGAAATCGAAGTCGATGATCTGGTGATTATTCATCGACAGGACAGTTATGCGATTGATCAGATCATTACCTTTGAGGCAAAAGATAAAGTTGTGACCCATCGGATCGTTGGAGAAACGGCAGACGGTTTTGTGACAAAGGGAGATGCGAACAACACGGAGGACGAGGAACCGGTGCAGATGGACCGGATTATCGGACGAGTGGTTATGGTGGTCCCGCAGGTGGGGAAATATATTGAACAGATGAGATCCCCGTTGGGCATGTTGTGTATGGTATTGATCGGTTTTTTATTGATTGAGTTACCGGGGATCGGAGAGAGATATTTGTCGAGAAAGCAGAGGGGAGGAAGTGGCGATGAACATCGGCAGAAGGAAAACGAATCTGCCAAAAAAGAATAATAAATTGCGGCTTCCGCTGTCTGTTTACCTGGTTTACTTGCTCGTTGCGACTGTGGTGATGACTGGTGTGACGTTTTCCGGTTACATTACGACCGTGACCGGATCTGATGAAGTACGTGTTGCGGTGATGGCTACCGATGCGACGATCATGGTTACGGATCAGGTTCCTGTCTGCCCCGGAGATTCGGTGAAGATTCCGGTGGTGATTTCCAATCGGGATAAAGACGGAAGAATCTGTGAAGTGGCACAGGCGTATCAGTTATCGGTTACTCAACTGGAGGACAACCTGCCGTTGGTTTTCGCTGTTTACGAGGATGAGGATTGCACCGTGCAGGTGACATCTCCGGGTGGAGAATTTGCGGCATCCACGGAACGGACAGATAAGTACTGGATCAAAGTGACGTGGCCGGAAGAAAAGAACAGTGCCTCCTACACGTTGTTGGTAGATGCGCTGGTCATTACCATCAGTGCGGAACAGATTGATTAGGAGGGCAGTTGATGAAACAGTTTGGATTTCGAAAGAAAAGAATATCGTCCGCTGCCGGTTTGTGTGTTGTACTGGTGGCGGTACTTTTGGTATTTGGCGGTTATGCCTTGGCGAAATACATGTATTCAGTGCGAAAAGACCCGCTTTTTGTGGCGAAAGCATTTTACTTTGAGAGCGATCTTTTGAGGGATACTTCCGTGGGAAGCCGTCCCCGATATCCTTTGCAGACCGGAGTGAATCAGATATCGTTTTCGTTGAGAAATCATCCGGATAGCTTGAGATGTTCCGAAGTGGATATCACGTACGACGTGGTGCTGACGAAGGAAGGTATAGTCATTCAGAAGTTGGAAGACCAAATGATTACCGGAAATGCGATAAACAACAAAGAGGTGACCTTTGCTGACTTAGCGGCAGGAACATACACCGTAACAGCGACGGCAACCGCACCCTATACTGCTACCTTGTCGGCAGAGTTCGTCATCGCAGATGAGAATCAGACGATTCAGTATGAGATTCACGATGAAGAAGGCAGCCCGGTATTACAGATGGTTGTTCGGACAGAGGGTTATGAAGGAAATGTCAAGATCACATGGCCGGAGGGGGTGTCTCCGGACAATATGGATCCACTGCTGGAGGAGGCATCCAACAGCACCGGGACAGTGACGATACCGTTTAATGCATATTCAGAATATACATTTTTGTTTTTTAAGTCTAAGCCGAATGAAAATTATGCGGCGAATG
>JAFQDI010000234.1 GCA_017416055.1 Lachnospiraceae bacterium | reverse complement strand
ATGGCGTTTGGGACAGAAAAAAGGCACTAATACTTTCGTATCAGCGCCTATTTTTCCGTCGGTATTTGATTCTTAACTTGACACCGCGTTCTCTGCCTCCGAAAAACATTGTATTACCGACTAATTCAATGTTTTCTTATGCGGAAGCAGGGAACGGTCTGTCTTGATAAAACGAACGACCACCACCGGAATCCCTGTGCCGGCCGCCCGGACCGCAAGTCCGATCGCTGCCGTCGTCTTCCCTTTGCCGCCACCGTGATAAATATGCAATAACCCCTTCATCTCATTATCTCGCTCTCACAAAATTTGTTTCTCGCTTGCACGCAGTCAAGCAATCCGCATTAGCAACTTCACCGCTTCTTCCAGCCCTATCCGGTCTTCCTCCGAAAAATAAGCCGGCTGCACACTGTCCATGTCCAGCACTCCCCACATTTCGCCCGCCGCATCCTTAAGCGGAATCACGATCTCCGACCGGCTGCTACAGTCGCACGCAATATGTCCGGGAAAACAGGAAACCTCCTCAACCACCTGGGCCTTTTCCTCTTTCCACGCGGTTCCACACACGCCCTTACCGTAGGCAATACGACTCACCGCAGGTTTTCCCTGGAAAGGGCCAACCACCAGCTCATCGCCGGACACCAGATAAAATCCCACCCAGTTTGCATCGGGAAACGCCTGCGCGATCACCGATGATGCGTTGGCGAGGACTGCAGTGCGGTCTGTCTCACCATCGGTGTAGAGAGCAAGCTGTTCCTTCAGCATGATATAAAAAGCTTTTTTGTCGGTAGGGTAATTAACTTCAAAATAGCTCATGACGATTCTCCCTCTATGCGTTTCTTTTTCAATTCCCGATTTGTCATTGATCAAAGCTCCTTTCCACACTCAAAGTTTTTTGCAAAAATGAATATTTCGGTTCGCTTCCTCAAACCCGATACTCAGATGAAACTTAAGGCTCATCGTGTTCGTCAGTTCGCAATCGCTGGCAAACTCTGAACATCCCTGCTCTCTAGCCCAGTCCTCGCAGGCCTCCACCAGCGCTCTCGCCACACCGTGATTCCGATACTCCTCTCGTACAAATATCCCTTCCAGATAACCAACCGGACTGCTCTCGGTTCCCTCGACATAGTCATGGCGAAGCTGACAGTGTGCAAAGCCGATTCCCTTCCTGTCCTTGGTCGCCAGAAAAAGGGCTGCCTCTCCCTGTGTGAGCAGTTCAGAAAACTCCTCTTTCAGTTCGTCAAATGCATGTCTCGGCCAAAGAAGGAGTGCCAATTCAGTCAATACTTGTAGTTGTTCCGAAGTCACGCGCAATATGTTCATGGTTATTCCTCCTGTCGCCCAGACGGGTTTTCAGCTCAAATCATACGTCGTATATTTCGTCTCTGCAAAAAGCCTCTGAAATTCCAAAAACCGTTTCTCCCGATTTCCGCCAAACAGGTAACCATTCCCAATACCACGTATGGTGTATCTTCGCTTAATCCATCATCACGAGTATCCTTTTCGTGCACTGAACATTTTTTTCCATTATACCATAAAACCGTCATCCAATCTACAAAATTCTTACAAAACTCTCTTTACAAACAATTTAAAAAGAGATGTCTTGGAGTTAGTGATAACTAACACGGAGGAATTGTGGAAAATTTTATCATTATCGGCGTTCTCGCCATCATTATTTTTCTTGGTGCTCGCACAGCGATTGAAAAACGCGGGTATGATGTCATTGAAATCCGCTAAATCCAAAAGGACGGAGAGCTTTTCTCCGTCCTTTTGGTCAGTTTACGTTTTCTCTCCTTTACGGAGTGCAGCAATCTCAGCAATCACAGAAGTAATCGCTGCCGGATGTTTAATATCCACAATCCGCCCCAGATTTCCATACATCTCATCCAGCTTTTTTCGATCAGTTTTTTCCGCCATCACACACAAAATGCGCTTTCCGAGATTTCTGGCTGTCTTATATTCCACTCGCCAGACGTAGTTTCCCTTTTCCAGCAAATTCGGTGTGACCAGCAGAACAAACAAGTTACAGTTCTCCAATTGCGTCATGATCGATTGACTGTAATTCTCGCCGGGTGCAATGATTTCATCGTACCACAAATTGATTTCCGGATATGCGTCTGCATCTTTTATTGTCTTCACCAATCGATACAAATGATCTTTATCTGCTCTCCGATAGGAAATAAATACTGAAGGCAGACTCTCGTCAATCACCCGCTCTGTTGCTGTGAAATGTGCGCACAGTGTATCCAGTGCAAACTCCATACTCTCCGTCGCGTCTATGTATTGAACTTTTCCGCAGCGCATATTGACCAAATCAATGAGTGTTTGGCTCGACTCAATCATAAATGGAATCACTTTGATTCCTCTCAAAAGTGCCGCAATGTATTCCGACTCATATCCACTGTTTGCCCAGACAAAATACTTTAAGGAGGCGATGATTACCAACGCATCTACATCTTCCGGAAAAGACGTATCGTGATCATTGGGTGCAGGGTTATACACCGCTATGCAGTTTTCGGTCCGATTGACTGCTTCCTCCACCCTTCCCAGATACTCAAAGCGGTCCGCAGGATGAGCAGAAATAAAAATTTTGCGTTTCACCTTATTCTCCAAGGCGAATCTTACTCAGCACCGCATCTCCCAGTGCCTCGCATTTCGCTGCGAATTTTTTCTCCTTAATGGGCGCAGTC